>NZ_JABMCR010000173.1 GCF_013179555.1 Bacillus haikouensis | reverse complement strand
TTTTATTTGATAAATGATAAAAATTCACTAATAAAATGATGATTAGTATGACAAGCAGGTTGATCAGTAAACCGTTGAATAATTCTGAATGACTCATCGGGAATGCCTCCGTTAGTTCAGGTCATAACAATTTTGAAAATTACTACAATGAATATCTATTACTATTATACCGGAGATTCCAAAGATTAGTAACGTGACTTTATCAAAAAAACCTGCTAGTTTCGCTGCTTTAAGGAGGTGAAGTACTTTCGGTTATTTTCTGCGGCCGGCAGCCATAGGGTGACTGAGGTGCCCCATCCAGCTTTACTTTTCACAACCATTTCTCCCCCATAGTCTTTAATGAGCTTGAAACAGATGGTGAGCCCGATTCCTGTCCCTTTTTCCTTATTTGTAAAGTAAGGTTCACCTATACGGGTAAGCCGTTCTTTCGTGATCCCTTTACCATTGTCTGTTATTGTGACACGAATCTGTTCGTCAACAGCATCCAGTATTATTTTAATCGCGCCTTTTTCTGAAAGTGCTTCAAGGCTGTTTTTAAGAATGTTGATCACCACTTGTTTGAAGTGAGATTTCGACATTGCAGCCCTGGCGGTTGATTGCAGTCTGCTGATGATCTTTATTTCTTTATTCTGTTCATGTGAGGCTCCTTGAAAAAGCTTGGAGACATTCATGACTTCCTGGTACACATCGGTGCTTAGCTCTTCCTGATCTCTTTCTGTTGATGCATTCGCCTCAGGCTTTGCCAGTAAGAGGAGTTCTTTCAGTACCTCATTGATGCGATCAATTTCTTCCAGGACAATTTTTTCATAGTCGCCAGTTGGGTTTTTTTCTTTTGATAGCTGCATGAAGCCTCTTACGGTCGTTAAAGGGTTGCGGATTTCATGGGCGATGCTCGCCGCAAGCTCTCCAATGACCTTTGACTTTTCAGAAGAAAGCTGCAGCAGTTCATTTTCTTTCTGATTGGTATAATCGATTCCATAAAAAAGAATATATTCTTCCTCGTTTTTATAAGCGAGAAACTTGAAACCGAACTGTATGTAATGAACCATCCCATCCAGCAAGGTGATTTTCTGGAGTCTGTCCGTTTGGAACTTCTCATCATTCCTTCCCTTTAAAAGGATGGAGAAATCCTGTCCGATCACGTTTTCTCTATTGATTGACAAGAGAGTGCACATTGACGTATTGATCTTGATGATTTGATTAGCTTTGTTTAAGACGACCAGGTAATTGGGATTGATGTTCATTACTTCTTCCATCAGTTCGCTTTGCTTCTCAAGATTTTGATTAGCCAGATTCAGCCTTTGTGACTGCATTTGGAAGAATCCAAGGAATAAAATGATTGCAACCAATATGGAATTGAAACTGGAGACGTACAAAGGAATCATTCCGAATCCGCTGATTACCCCATTGATGAATACGAAAACAGCACCAAGCGCAAGCTTCGTGAAGAATATCTTAAAAAAGGCATTCTTGAGCTTTGATGTAAGAACGAGGATAAACAAAGTATGGATGAATACAAAGACAATATTGATTATAAACGTTGAATTTAGTTCCCCGTACACAGGTATGAGATGGGAAGGAGAAAAGTGAGTCTCCGGAATAACAGAATATGAGACGATTCCGATTTCAGTAAAATTGATTACATAAACGATCAAACTGAATACACTAACAACAACAAGTCCTGCTTTGGTGAAAATTTTTCCGAAAGCTCCCAATTCCCTGTTGATCTTGACGATAAGGTAAGCAAAATAATACATAAGAGGCATGATCATAATCGGTCCAATCCTGAATAGACGGAATGCTCCATCAATGACTTCTTCCGACATGAAATCATTAGCATAAAGGAACGCGATATCAATCTGCCAAAAACATAAAAGCACTAAAAAAATCGACAAACCATTTGTTATTTCGTTTTTCGAATAATATAATAATGATCCGGATATAATGACTGGAATCAACGATATCGCAATTAATAGAATGAACTCCATCTATCTCTCTCCTCTTTTTACCATCATGCAGCTGTTGATTCCCCCATACCCCTGGGAAGTGATCAAAACACGTTCTACGTCCTCTCTTCTAGTTTCTTTCACAACCAAAAGTCCGTCGGTGGATTTCTGATCATATCCGATAACAGGTGGTATGAAATGATTCTCTATACTTATTAGGCTTGAAATGAGTTGAAACATCCCGGAAGCGCCCATTGCATGTCCGACCATTCCTTTAATAGATGTTATTGGAATCTTCTCACTTGCAAACTTCTCTTTATATATATCGGATTCCAGTCTGTCATTTTGACTGATTCCTAAGGCCTGACTATTTATGTATGTAGGCATTCCTTCCAATAAGCAATGGTCAACTGCTTCGCCCAGCTTTATGCCGGATGGATCCGATTTGTAAGGAGAGACTGCATCCTGATTGGTCATGGACAAGCCGATTTCACCACGGATTACAGCTCCACGCTTCTTGGCTACTTCTTTCCTTTCCATCACCAAAACTCCCGCACCCTCAGACATAGAGAAGCCTTTGCCGCCAGAGAAAGGGCCGCTTGAATTGGAGTCATTCACATGACTTAAAACGTGTAAGCTGGAAAATCTCTCGAAGACAACATCTTCCAAGGTAGAATCCGTTCCACCAGCCAAACAAATATCCAACTGACCGGAATCGATCAGCATCTTCGCAAGGTTGACCGCATCCAAAGCCGAAGTACAGCTGTTATTTAACGTATAAGATAGACCATTTATATGAAAAGCCGTGCATAAACTTGAAGCAAGGCTATAGGCATTCATGTTACCGATTACAAATGGATGCCTCTTCCCATTTGCTGAAGTATAAAGTATATCAGAAATCGTACCGCCAGAGGAACCGACAATCACGCCCACCCGCAAGCCATCCCGGAGAAGTCCAGACATGGAAACCGCTTCGCTGGCAGCATGAAGCAGCATCTTCGCTGTCTTCGGCAGCCTTTTTGAAAAAGATAGAAGGCCATCGACAGCAAGTTCATTTTCGGCCACTCTCCCTATATATAGCTGCCTTCCATGAATCTCTTCCTTTTTCAGTACGTTTCTCTTATGAAATAATACATCCTTAAATTGCCCCGTATCATTTATCCCCGGACCTATGATCCCGTAACCCGTTATGACAACATTCCCCATAGAACCCCTACTCCCTCGTCCTTAATCTACTCCTATTTTACTGCTTTTTCCGACAAAACTATATAGCTATTGTCCTGTCAAACACAAATGCTTCCAGAATCCCGTTTACTACTGAGTTGTCGAACTCCGGTATGGACTTTTGCATACTGGAACGTTTTATTCTATTAAACAACGGGAATATGATAGCTATATTACTACTATTTCTTCGGCTGGGAGGAACTTCAATGCTGGGAACAACAGGATTTTCTTTATTTCTCATTCTTCCTTTGATCTTGATTTTGATTCTTATTGGGATAACGATAAAGTTTTTCAAGTATAAATCGAAGAAGGATAGGGATTTTTGATTGGTGATATTTATTGTCACAGGACAGGTCACCCGGCTTAATGGCTGGGTGACCTGTCCTGTGTATATTTAAAAAATAATGTTCTTCATAAGGTTCGTGGTGGTTCATGTAAAGTATTAACAAGAATAATATAAATCAGTATATTCAAGGGCAGGATAATGAATAAAATCCTTACCATAAAGGAGGAGACCCCAAAGTACTCAGCAATCCCTCCACACACACCGGAGATTGACTTATCGGTTGAGGATTTCCTTATTTTTTTCTGCACATTTCCCCCCCCTAAAACCTATGAAATTTCATTCTACCTTCGATATACTGACTAAATGAGGCAAGTTCCTTTTTGGTGAAGTGAAAAGAACCTTTCTCACCACAGTAACCATCCATCACTTTCTGAACGGTACCTTTCATCTCACCAGGCAGTGCTGTAAGCCCCCATTCACCAGCTTCAAGCTTTGATACGATCATTCCGTCTTTCACATATAGAAATACCCTTATCATATTTAACACACAATAAATTGGATCTTCCTCTATGTTTTTTAAACACTCTATGTAATCTCCTTTAATAGAAGAAAGATAATCCTTTCCTGGAATAAGAGGAAACACATCAACTATTGGGCTTCCTTCAATACAAATTCCCCGATGGATAGTGATCATGATGTGTGCAGCCAAATCAGGATCGCAATGTATCCGTTCATTCAAATATACATTTGTATTTTTTGACAAATCATATTCGTACCGACATCTCCAAAACTCACTGTAATGAAACTCATATGATGCGGGGTGATTCCAATTTCCCAGATGTTCTTCTTTTAGAAAGCTGATTTCTATTGGATACGGATTGGCAGAATGATTCAAAAAGAACTTTGCCAGTTCCCTTTTTGTTTGTACACTTATGGATTCGTTTGTGACCACCAACACGTCAATGTCACTCCGACTCGGATTATACCCTCCCATGGCTAATGAGCCGTGAATATAAAAACCTTTAAAATCTTCTTTTATCAATTTTTTGATTCCGTTCAGTAAATTAAGGACAGCATTTTTCACTTTGTTTGGACAATCCGGCCAACTGTATGGCAATTTTGAAGCCTCCTTCTACACCTGCTGTAGCATCTTAATCCAGTGAAAGACATGCCTGCAAATTATAGATTCTCGATAGGAACTCCTGCTTCGATGTAACTTCTGATTAGTTTCCATTCGTTATCATCCGATTTTTTGAATGTGTCATAAAATAAGTTCGCTTTCTCCATGGTCTTTCCTGGAATGATGATGGTTGCTGACAGGGTGGCGAGCATTTCGTTTTCTCTAAGCGAGAGAATGGAGATTTCGTTTATTTCCCATTTGGCTCCGACTTCCAAAACAAAATCAAATCCTTGTTTCCAGCCATTTATTGATTCTTCATAACCAAAGTCGATTATTTCTTCTCCGGTAATTTCCCTGGCTTGATAATCATTCGCTATGAACTTTTCCATATTCGTTAGGGATGATTGTTTCCAAGCATCTATAAATCTGTTAAGAAACTGTCTAAATGTGTGGTCGTTCATCACTGCCTCCTAAATATCATTTCAATATTCTATCATTACATTTTCCTTGCCTTTATAATCATCGCAGCAGGGAACTTCTTCGCCTTATATAAAGAGTAATAGCGATCTGAGACTTCCGATTCCATAGATTTACAGGTTTCTGAGACATCACTCTCTATGACAGATTCAATCGTGAATCCCGCTTGAATCAATTCGTTGATATACGTGCTCATTTTTCGTTTAGGAATGACCACTGGTGCATCTTCACCTTTGAAGTTGGAGTATGTTGTCACTCCTTCCTCCTGGTAGGATCCGTCGAGACGGATTTCACCATTTTCACTTTTCATATGTGGGTACAATGGATGGTCCCAGCTGAAGATGAAATATCCTCCAGGCTTTAAGTAAGAATGAATCAGGCGATATGTAGAGGATAAATCAGTTGTCCATCCAATTGCGTAGATGGAATACACGGCGTCGAAATAAGACTTTGGCAGACCGATCTCCTCTTCCATAGGCGCGCAATACAGTTTGTGGTTAAATTCCTTCACCGTTTCTTTTGCCGTCCCGATTTGATTCTCGGACAAATCGACACCCCAAATCTCTCCTGCTCCCTTTTCTGCCATATAAAGTAAAGAATGGCCACTTCCGCAGCCTATTTCCAGTACTCTCTTATCTGTCAGATCTTCAAACAGGCCTAATTCGTCTTCCGTTTGGGTATACGGGCCGTAACTTGGCAATGCATCAATGCCATTAAAATGGTGTGCTACTTTATCCCAGCTTTTTTTGTTTTGAGTCAGGATCATTGAAGTCATTTTATCCCCTCCGGACTTTCATATTTTTATTACAAAATCAATTTGATTATTCATTACTAGCCTTTATCATGATTGCGGGAGGAGCTTCGTATGCTTGATCAAACCCTGACTGTTTATAAGTTTACTCCATGTGAGTGCAATCAATATCCTAATTTTACCACAAACTTAACCAAAAAAAGGACAGTCTTTCATAAAAAAGACTGACACTCTCTTCTCTCTATAAATCCTCAAGACACATGATCAATCGCTGCCCCGCCAATCTCTACTTCTCTTCCAAACAGGCGCGAGTAAACTCCCCTGCAATTAAGACTTTGCCAATTGTTCTATGTACGGTCCTATATACCTCCGATAAGATTCTATTAACCCCTTTGGCAGTTCATCGAGAGCAAAATACCGAACCTCAACAGATTCTTCTCCATCGATTTTGATCCTGCCTTTTACCTCCCTTGATACATATACAGCAGTTACTGAATATAGTTCATCGCCATTCGCTACTTTCAAATAAAATTCCGGACCCTAGAACACACCCACTAAATCCAATTTCCCGATTGTTAACCCTGTTTCTTCTTTTACCTCTCGCCTTGCCGTATCTTCCAGACTTTCACCTAACTCCATAAGCCCCCCGGGCAATCCCCACCCGCCATCAATTCGATGCTGCAGCAGCAACTCGTCTTTTTCATTTATCAGTAAGACCACTGAGCCTGTTAAGATTAATGGCCTGTGCCCCACTATTTTTCTTAGATTCATCACATAATCCATAATCATCCCTCCCTATTACTCCTCATCTCATATTCCTTATTTTACCACAATCAGTCACTACACTGTAGAAAACTCCATAAAACTGGTAGTTCTCTAACAATAAAAAAAGGTCTTTCCCCTTGATACATGCAAGCAAAAGACCAGTCCCACTCCGTCCCAAAGAGGAGTAAACACTTCATATAAAATTAAAATATACCATTTTCATTCTGTGAGTTCTCCGGTACCGGCTGACCCACATCCCACAGTTCAGCAATCCTGCTGTCTTCAAAGCGGAAAATATGGATGACAACCGCTCCAAGATCTTCAGCATTCTGCTTCACATGTGAGTGAACCGCAACGGTATCTCCCTCTTCAATTGCACGCTTCACTTCAAAAGTCTTGTCCGGGTTTTCGGCAGCATTCTCTTCCATTGCTGCTAAAAGTGACTCAGCACCTCCCCGAAAATAAGGATTGTGGTGGCAAAAGTCAGTACCAGCATAACTATTGAAGGCTTCCCGAACGCTCCCTGATGCAACTAGTCGAAGAAACGACACTGCCCTCTCTTTAATGGTCAGTGTCTGATCAATCTGTTGTTGTTCTTGCATTTCAACCATCCTTTCATTTCTATTTATATAGGATATAAAAGGTAGAGATATACGTAAATCACATGTCACTTAACCAATGCTGCTCGCAGGCTCACTCCGAACTCCATATAGCCTTTTAAACAAGTCAGCATGTATACCCAACCTTCTTTGTTGTCCAATAATAGATCAATCAGGTGTTCATCATCCCTATCAAATCCTTCTTCAATCACTTCTACGATAGTGCCGCCATTGTCTGCAGGAAAAAAGTTGATTGTGACCGGCCGGCTGCCTGCCCATTCAAATACAACCTTTTCATTCTCATGTATTTCTTTGATGTAGATATCTCCCTGTGCATTATATTCATCATATCTTAGTGTGATCGTCTTACCCTCACCCCATCTTTCAGAACTCGCCGAAAACCAAAAATTCCCGATTTTTTCCGGATCAACAAAAGCTTCATATATTTCATTTGCAGATTTTTGTATGTTGATTTTAGTTCGATTGTTCATTCCTATCAGCTCACTTTCTTGATTATTGGCGTCACCCTTTCTCAAAAAAATTGCAGGGTACGCTTATTGCTAATAGCACGGAAAAAGTATGTATCATTACTTATTTCTTCAACAAGCATATACTATCCTTCTAGAAATAGAAGAATTCCCAGAGAGAAGTTTATTTTCCAGAAATTTTTTTATTTGGCTGCCCCCCGCCATTCTGAATATACAAATCTTGTTGCGGGGGGACAGGTTCATCTTTTATCATTGAGAATATCTACACGCCCACTGCCTGGAAAGGCAACAAAAGGACTCTCATTCAAGAATAATAATAGAAAATGAATGAAAAAGAAGAAGCAAATCAATATTCATGACTAACTAATTGTTATAAAGAAGGGTTTTGACCTCATTTATTTTATTTCTTATTCAGCAGTTTTCTTCCCCGGCATGTAACTCAGCTGGACATTTTTTATCCAATTCCTGAATTTCATTATCGAAAATTGATGATTTACTATCGAAAAAGCCGATTCTATTATCGAACCGATTGACATTACTATTTTCTATTTCAATAAAATGGGGTTTTTGTCAATTCTACCTTATTATTACTCTCTATAAACGGTTATTCTCAAAACTTTCGATTTGTCACTTCTGCATAAACATCAATTGGCAGCCCCTCATAACTATGTCTTCAATTTTTCCTGCAGCATATTGGTTATAAAATTTTTAATAAAAAATTATTTAATAAAATTACTTACTTTCCAAACTAACTTCAAACATATTAATTATTTCAATAAATCTTTCAGCTTCTCTAAAAGTGTGATCTGCTAAAAGGGGATGTATATTACTTTTTATACGGCATGCTTCAATTAAATCCCTTGCTGTCTTCTTGAAGTCCCTTAAGGAGGCAACCGAAACTTTGTTCTGGTCTAAGAACTGACTTAAAATAGGTTTAGTTTCCGATTGTGGTCGCATTGAACTTAAATCAACCGCCTGAAACACCAGTTGATCGAAATCATGGCTAAATTCCCTTGCTTGTTCCACCAGCTTTCTTTCCGATGGATCTAAAAGATGTCCGATAAACTTTGCGTGGTCTGCCATTATCTTTAAAAAGAATACATTTTCCTGAATTACGGTGTCGGGTTCCGGCGCAAGTTTCCCTTCATTCAGTTCTTTTAACCGATTGGCAAAATATGCAGCCTCTCTGCTAATATGATCAACTAATAATGGGAAATTATTGGTTCTTATTTCACAATTCAGAGTTAAGCCTAATACCTTCCGTTTATAACTCCATATTGCGGCTGCAGCTTGATAAACCTCTGAATTAAACGCTTGAACTTGCTGCAAATCTGAGTTTACTGAAAATCCAGCCAGTTTTTCTTCGATTCTATCAAAAAGTGAGATAAACCGCCGGGCTTCTTCTATCAATTGTGACTGTTCATAAGTAAAACCCAAACTCAAAAATAAAGCATGCTCTTTCATAATCCTGGACCAAAAAGCTATTTCGTCCAACGACCGTTCCACTATCGGATTAGCCACACTATCCCTCCTTAATTTTCAGCTCCTTTCAAATATATGTAATGATTTATTGTCCTTATTCATTCATATTCAAGTAAACATTTATCTAACTTCTAAATTATAAATAAACTGCTCTCCCATTTCCCCAACTTTTCTTCTTCCTGTATCCTCAAACCCAACTTTTTTATATAGTTTCTGGGCAGGAATATTCTTATGATTTACAGCCAGAACAATTTCGTCACTTTCAGGGAATTCCTGATGTACAAACGCCGGCAATAGACGCATCCCTGTTTCGCATACCCCTTTCC
>NZ_JABMCR010000172.1 GCF_013179555.1 Bacillus haikouensis | reverse complement strand
TGCCACTTGTGCTTCTGTTTCAATTGAATTCCCCTGTTCTTCCATTTTTTAATTACTATACCCTTTGCAGTGGAAAAAGAATCCTGTTTGAAGGGGGTACTGAAGATCTTGTTCAAGAAAAAGAGGGGGATCGATTTGTAAAAATGGCATTCTCCTTTATGATAAGAGTAAGAAATCTTTGTAAGGAGGAAGCGGCTATGCCTGATTCTAAGTTCAAAGCATTTGTATTCGATGCCTATGGTACACTGTTCGATGTTCATTCTGTCATTGAGAAATGCAACGAATTGTTTCCGGGTAAAGGGGAAACAATCAGCAGAGTATGGAGGCAAAAGCAGCTGGAATACAGTTTTTTGCGGCAGTTGATGGGAAGATATACGACATTCCTTGAGATCACCGGGGATGCCCTTCGTTATGCATGCAAAGATGCGCGTGCCGAGCTTTCGCAAAACACAGAGAAAGAATTGATTGATTCATATCTGAAGCTAAAGCATTATGAAGAAACAGAAGAAGTGTTAAGGAAACTGCAGCCGTATCGAACGGCGATTTTCTCCAACGGTTCACTTAATATGCTGACTCCTTTAATCAATCAATCACCATTTGCACCGTTACTGGACGATGTTCTTTCTGTGGACGAAGTGAAGCAGTTCAAACCAACGCCGATGTCGTACCAGCTGGTCCTGGAAAAGATGGAGGTCAGAAGAGAGGAAGTCTTGTTTATGTCCTCGAATACGTGGGATATCGCAGGTGCTGCAAGCTTCGGATTCCATACCGCATGGATCAATCGCCAGGGAAGAGAAATGGACCAACTTGGTATCAAGCCTCACTATGAATACGAGGATCTGCGCGGGATACTGGAACACGTAAAATAGTTGAGTGGTTCAGTCGATTCGGTCGGTTTCCGCTTTTTAATTCGACAGGTAATCGTGTCTTTAATGACGAAAAAAGTAGAAAATACGTTTAAAAGGAGATGTGAGAGAATGGTGCCTGAACATGTGGTGGTCAAGGGAGTAGAAGTGGATTCGAAAACGAGATGTCGTCATTATCATAGTGAAAAGGATATCATCGCAATCAAGTTCAAGTGCTGCGCTGTCTATTATCCATGTCATTTTTGCCACGAGGAAACGGCTGGCCATGAACCCCTGCTCTGGCCGGAGGATGAATGGAACTCTAAAGCCGTGATGTGCGGAGAATGCAGGAATGAACTGACGATCCTGCAGTACATGAATTGCCAATCGGTATGTCCTTATTGCCAGTCCTCATTTAACCCGGGTTGCCAGACTCATTATCATCTTTATTTTGAAGGGTGAAGGAAAAGCCGAAGGGACTTGGTTCCGACGTGTAACTTTAAGCCCTGTAGCTGAACTAATGAGACGACTCATAAACAGTAGACATTAGCTTGTAACAGAAATGTTTCACGTGAAACGAAGGAGTGATGAAATTGGCACAGGAGAAAGCGACGTTTGCAGGCGGCTGTTTCTGGTGTATGGTCGAGCCTTTTGACGAACGTGAGGGCATCATTCGGATCCGTTCAGGCTATACCGGAGGGGTGACGGAGCATCCTGTTTATAAAGAAGTGACAACGGGCAATACAGGTCATGTCGAAGCTGTTCAGATTCTATTCGACCCCGGGTTGTTTCCGTATGAAAAACTGCTGGAATTGTTTTGGCAGCAGATTGACCCAACAGATGCACAAGGTCAATTTAAGGACCGGGGAGAATCCTATAGAACGGCGATTTTCTATCACAATGAAAGACAGAAACAACTGGCATTGAAATCGAAGAAGGAGCTATCGGAGAGCGGCAAGTTCAGTAAGCCGATTGCAACAAATATTCTTCCTGCCCGGGCCTTTTTTGATGCGGAAGAGTACCATCAGGATTTTTATAAAAAAAATGCCTTCCGATATGCGTTATACAAGAGAGGTTCGGGAAGGGAAGAGTTCAAGCGTACCCATTGGCCGCAGGATCGGACGCACTTGAAAGGAACACTCACCGATATTCAATACTATGTCACTCAGGAGAACGGCACAGAGCCTCCTTTTGAGAATGAGTATTGGGATAATACTGAAGCGGGTTTATATGTTGATATAGTAAGTGGAGAACCATTATTCACGTCGCACGATCAATATGACAGCGGCTGCGGGTGGCCGAGTTTCACAAAACCGGTGATGGACGCAAGCGTAAAGGAGCGTTATGATCTTTCCCATAAATCGACCCGGATGGAAGTGAGAAGCAGGGAAGGCGATTCCCATCTCGGTCATGTGTTCACCGACGGTCCGGGTCCAAAAGGACTCCGTTACTGCATTAACTCTGCAGCACTCAGATTCATCCCCAAGGAAAGATTGGAAGCGGAGGGGTACGGCGACTTCATGATCTTGTTTAAAGGAAAAAAATAAACGTGTCCGCAGGAAGAAAAACTGCGGGCACGTTTTTGTTCAGTTTATTTTTTCTTCTGCTTTTTCAAACAGATTTTCGATTCCCTGGACCCGTTTGATGGTCGTGATATTCCCTTGGTGAAGGCCCTCATGCCAATTCGCGAAGGCAAATACATCCGCCAGTGAAGTCAAGGTAACGGAACCGAGATTGAACGGCTTTTCACCTTGCTCGTCGAGGCGGCCGCTGAACACCGCTTTAAACCTCTCAGGCTGGTCTTCAAGCAGATTGCGGAGCACCAATAGCGAAGGTGGTGTCAGATTGTTTTCCTTCCATGTAAGAGGACTTGTATGAAAACCGAATAAATTGCCGAAGTCTTCCGGAATCTTTTTCTTTTCTTGTTCCCCTAGAAAAGAGTAAAGCAGATTTTCATGTGTCAACAGGATGTGGCCCAGATTCCACCGGATCGAATTCCGGAAACCGTCCGGCATTTCATCTGCCTGCTCCTCTGTCGTTGCATCCAAAAAAGCCAGCGTTCGCAAACGGATAAATTCCATTTGTTGAAATAACACGTTTTCATTCATCGTCATTTCCTCCCCGAAGTTCGTTTCACAGTCTACTATTCGGGAAGAAGGGCGGAGAATCCTTTTCCTGGACAAGAATAAAAGTGCCCTGAATAAGATTCAAGGACACTTATGAACGTCAGTGCTCAGTCTTGAGGACGGTTCTTCTGCGGCTTGGCACGTCCTGTTGTGAACTCCACTAATTCAGAGCTTGTGCGATTTCCTCTTTTAGCATTAGTATTTGCCTGTGCATTGCGGTTTCCCTGCTTTGTGCGGCCCATACGGATCCCTCCTAAAAAGTACTCTTGCTTTTATAGTGTGGGAATCTTCTCAAGGAAATATTCTTTCATATCATTGCCAGCTATCGTCAAAAACTGACATATTTCGTTTTCATCCATTATATTTCCCGGGCTATATTCGACTTTATTTGAGTTGATCCTCCATTCGGCTCAGGGGTTGTTTGGCCGGACCTTCAACAACTGTGCCATCCACGGCAAACCTCGACCCGTGGCATGGGCAATCCCAGGTATGATCTCCGTGGTTCCACGAACATTCACAGCCCATATGCGTGCAGGTGGTATCCACTACGTAAAGCTCTCCTTCATCGTTTCGATAACCCCCGCATCTTCTGCCATTCACGAGGATGATGGCTCCTTCCCCTATTTGGATGTCATCTGCCTTCTTGGTCGGGATATCGAGCTTTCCTTTCATCAGCTGTGCCGCAACATTGGCATTTTCTTTGGCAAATTTCCTGATGCTTGGATCGGCCTTGAAACGGGACGGAGTAAAGAGGTCGCTATAGAGATTGTGATTCCCCAGCACATGGTCGGAAAGGATCTGACCGGCCAGTGTCCCCAGCGTCATCCCCCATTTACGAAACCCGGTTGCGACGAGGATGGCCGGGTGCTTCTTGGTTAATGGCCCTATGTAGGGAACCTTGTCCAATGTAATCAAGTCCTGCGCTGACCATCGGTACTTCACTTCGCGTATGCCAAATACCTCATTCCCGAATGTCTCAAGCGCCTGGTAATGCTCCAATGTGTCTTTCCCTTGTCCTGTCTTATGGTTATCTCCGCCGATGAGCACAAGTTTATCCCCGTCAGAGTCTTCGGTAAAGCGGAGCGAACGTGTCGGTTCCTCAGCGCTGAGGTACATGCCTCCGGGATACTCTTTATTCGTTTTCACTCCCAGTACATATGAACGGTCGGGCTTGAGCCTTGCAAAATACCCCCCCATTCCGTCGTAGAAAGGGAAGTGAGTCGCAATCACCACATATTCGCTGTCCAAATGATAGCCGTCTTCTGTCACGACTTGCGTGCTTTCACCTTCGTTGATGGTCTTGGCCATCGTTTGTTCAAAGATTTGTCCGCCGTTAGTGACGATACTGTCAACAAGGGCTTTGAAATACTTTAACGGATGGAACTGTGCCTGATTCTTCATGACGACTGCGTTTTGTACCGGAAGATCGATCGGCAGCTGCTCAACCAAATCACTGCTTATCCCCAGCTTCTGATACGCTTTGTATTCTTTTTCTATCTTGTTATTGTACTGGTCGGTTGTTGAGTAAATATAGGCGTCTTGTTTTGTGTAATTGCACTCCACATTTTCCGTTTGAAGTGTCTGTTCCATGAATGCCAGAGCCTTCATGTTCCCCTCATAGTATTTCTTAGTAAATTCTTCCCCGAAGTGATTGATCAGCTCATCATAAATCAATCCGTGCTGTGCGGTGATTTTAGCTGTGGTATGTCCGGTGGTCCCATTTACGAGGCGTCCTGCATCGATCAGGACGACCTTTTTTCCTTCTTGCGCCAGCAAATAAGCGGTGGTTAGCCCGGCGATCCCTCCTCCGACGACGGTTACATCTGGACTGATGTTTTGTGCGAGCTTAGGAAATTCAGGCAATTGAACCGATTCACGCCAAAATGGTTCCGGCTCCTGGTTGAAAGATTTGTTGTTATGAATATCCATGGATCTGCTCCTTTCTTTTACTATCTCTACAATTTTTCCCCATTGTCTGAAGAATAAGCGCACATTTGGAAAAGAAAAACAAAAAGAGGCTTTTCACGCCCGGTTAGAAGAAAAAACTTTAAGTATGTTCAATTCTCTGACCTGGAGTAAGCTGGATTTCGAAAAGAGAACGTATTCTTGCTCCGTCTGACTGCTGGCAATGAACGGAACGCAATCCCGATTTACCAAACAGCTAAACAAAAAAGAGATCAACTCCGGGGAGTCAATCTCTTAACTAAATAGGATTATGAAGACTTTTTAAGGCGATTTGCTGATTTTTCAGCAGAGTCGACAGTTTGTTTCAGGAGCATGGAGATGGTTACAGGACCTACTCCGCCAGGGACCGGGGTGATCGCACCTGCTTTTTCGTAGCAGGAGTCGTAGTCGATGTCTCCAACGTTTCCTTTGTTGTATCCGGCATCAAGGATGATTGCGCCTTCCTTTACCCAGTCTCCCTGAATGAAGCGAGGCTTTCCTACAGCGGCTACGACAATGTCAGCCTGTGAAATGATTTCCGGCAGGTTTTCGGTATATGAATGACAGGTCGTGACGGTTGCGTTGCGGTTCAGCAGCATCATCGACACCGGTTTGCCGAGTATTGGGCTTCTGCCGATGACAACCGCATGCTTTCCTTCGATAGAAACATCATAGAAATCGATGATATTCATGATCGCAGCAGGTGTACACGATGGATAGTCCCCGAAACCAAAGGATGTTTGACCGAATCCGAGACTTGTCACACCATCCACGTCCTTATCGATGGAAATCGCTTCAAATGCGGCACGTTCATCGATGTGCTTCGGGACAGGGTGCTGAAGAAGAATGCCATGTACATCCTCATCGTCGTTCAGTTCATTCAGGACACTAAGCAATTCAGTTGTTGTCGTTTCTTTCGGCAAGTGTATGCGGCGGGACTCCATGCCAATCTTTTTGCATGCATTCCCTTTCATCTTCACATACGTTTCCGAAGAAGAATCATCGCCGACCAGGACGGTGGCCAAACAAGGCGTTATGCCGCTTTCCTTCAAAGCTGAGACTCTTAATCGCAGGCTTTCCTTCACTTCCGTTGCTACTCGTTTCCCGTCTAAAATCAATGGTTCCACTGCAATCCCTCCTGTTAATAGTAAAAAAAGACAAGGGCGTACCCTTGCCTTTTGCCCAGGCGATCGGCTAAATGGCTTATGTTAATAGTAAAGTCGCAGCTCCCTCGTGGTTATTTCCACATCTTCGCCAGTCACTGCTAATATTTAAATTCAATTATATTATAACACGAATATAAATATAATTACCAGTAAAAATGTTCGTGTTTTTAAAGAACCTCCATCAATGGTCTGAAAAGGTTACCGGTCCAATTTTCTATAGAGAAGCCTCCCTTACAGCCGATTTGCAAGGTAAACCGAAATCATAAAATAAAAGCAACAAACAATTTGGGAGGAGATCATATGTTTGATAATAGCGTGATCATGATAACAGGAGCATCGAAGGGACTCGGGAAGGAGCTGGCCTTACAATTTGCGAGGGAAGGTGCAAAGCTTGCGATAACGGCAAGAAATCAAGGTCCTTTAAACGCAGTTGAAAAAGAGATTCGCGCGATAGGTGCTGAGGTTGTGTCAACAGCCGCCGATATGTCAGTCCCGGGTGATGTCGACCGTTTCGTCTCGGTGTCGGAAGCAGCGTTCGGCAGAATTGATGTCCTGATCAATAATGCGTCCATCTTTGGACCGGGTCCAAGGCTGTTGGCCGATTACCCGGATGACGATTTCCTTAAGGTATTGAATGTAAATACATTTAACCCATTCATCGTCACGAAGCGGGTTCTTCCGGGGATGATGACCAGAAACGCGGGGTCTATCATCAATCTCACATCCGAAGCGGGGAAAACAGGTTTTGCCGAATGGGGTGCCTACGGCATTTCGAAATTCGCAGTTGAAGGTTTGACACAGACGTGGGGTGACGAACTCAATGGCACCGGGGTACGTATAAACATGGTCGATCCAGGTGAAATGGACACCGGCATGCATGAAGAGGCTGTACCTGAATGTGACTACCCATTAGCCAAACCGCACGAACATATGGACGTATTCCTTTACCTCGCTTCAGATGCTGCACAAAATGTTTCCGGAAAACGCTTCGAAGCGCAGGAATTCAAATGGAAACGGGGTGAAGGCGATGAATGAAGCCATATTCAATATTCCTTCCCACCTGAATGCCGCGGCTCCGATCGAATTTACGGGGAAAAGCAGGGATGAAGTGAAAATGATGGTGATAAACAGAAAAACGGGTGCATGCCTGCACACCCGCTTTCAACAACTGCCTGCCTATTTGAAGAAAGGGGACCTCCTGGTAATCAACAACAGCAGGACGATACCGGCATCTCTTCAAGGCAAGCAGGGAAATCGGGTGTTTGAAGTCAGGCTTTCCCGAAAAGTGAGCAGCAATGAGTGGGATGCATTGATACCAGGCTCCATCTATGACACACGGCTGCCGATTTCCTTCGGTGACGGGGTCAGCGCCGCCATGGTGGGCAAAGGAAGTGAGCAGCCCCTGGTCCGCTTGAGGTTCAATATAGAAGGGGCAGCGTTTTTCGATTTCATATATCGGAAAGGAGAGCCGATCCGCTATGAATACATCGATGCTCCGTGGCAGCTCGATCAATACCAGACTGTATACGGATCCGCACCGGGATCAGTGGAAATGGCGTCTGCAGGCAGGGCGTTTACATGGAAACTGATTTCAAAGCTCCGCGGTGCCGGAATAGAGGTCGTTCCCCTTCAACTCCATGCGGGACTGAGTTATTACGGTGATGACCGCTGGCCGTCTCCGAAGCATCACCCGGAGGAATATCTTCTTCCACTCGAAACGGCTGAAGCCATCAGGAAGGCGAAAACGTCAGGAAATCGCGTGATCGCAGTAGGGACGACTGTTGTCCGTGCACTTGAAACGGTTGCGGCTGAACATGCCGGTGAGCTGGCAGCAGCAAAAGGCGTGACAAATCTATATATAACAAAAGAAAGTTCCCTGAGGGTAGTCGATGGTCTGATAACCGGGCTGCATGAACCGCAGGCGAGCCACCTGGACCTGTTAAGAGCGTTCGTTTCAGATGAGGATTTGTTTGGGGCATACCGAAACGCTTTAGCGAAAGGATATATGTGGCATGAGTTCGGGGATATGAATTTGATTTTGTAAGGACTGAAGTTTGTTGCCGGGGAAAGGGGGGGAATCATGAAGCTGCATCACATCGGAATCAACGTCAGAAGCCTGGAATATTCAAAGAGTTTTTATCAATTGAATTTTGGTTTTAAAGAAGAGTACTCGACTGCACTGGGTAGTGAGCATATTCTCTTTTTGTCACGCGGAGAGGATCGGCTGGAATTGATTCATGATCCTGAAACAGATCCTCCTCCTTTGTCGAATATCCACTTTGCATGGGAAGTGAGAGATTTAGAAGGGAAGATAAAGCAGCTATCCCATCAAGGACTGAAAACCTTTGAAGGGCCGATCCTTCTTTCAAATGGATGGAAAGCAGCCTTTTATAAAGGGCCAGATGGTGAATTGATCGAATTGATATCGATTGAATAAGGACCTGATGAGTCTGAAAAAATTCCTTTTTCAAAACAGAGATTGCAGGTGAAGTTTGTCAGATTATATTGAAGGGTGCATGAAGTAGATCGTGATGCATACCTCACCAACCCGATAGGTTTTATGAAATTTTTTTGTTTTCCCATCTGTGTTAAAGTTATCCGGGTATTAAGGAATCTATACAGATTAGGAAGGGATTTCATGAAAAGGGAATTCGTCATTCGCTGGGCGTTCTTCTTCACGGGCTTACTTGTCCTGGCCTTGGGGATTGCGCTCACGATTAAAGGAAAAGATCTTGGAATAGGACCGTGGGACGTGTTTCATTACGGCTTATTCAAACAGCTCGGGCTGACGATTGGGACATGGTCGATCATCGCCGGATTTTTTATCCTGTTGATCACTGGCATCGGTACAAAATCATTTCCGAAAATTGGTGCGTTTTTAAATATGATTTTAATTGGTATTTTCATAGATATATTTAATCTTCTGATCCCGGGTCCGGAGTCGCTTGTGTCACAATCAATTGTGTTTGCAGTAGGCATTATCGTAATTGGATACGGAATCGGACTATATGTTTCCGCTGATTTAGGAGCGGGCCCGCGAGACAGTTTAATGCTGCTGGTGGTTGAAAAAACAGGCTGGAAGGTGCAGTGGGTCAGGAATGGAATGGAGATTGTAGTTTTCTTCTTCGGTTGGCTGCTGGGGGGCCCAGTCGGCATCGGGACGGTCATCATCGCCCTTGGGTTAGGTTCAATCGTCGGCATCTCACTGCCGCAAAGTAGAAAGCTGCTCGAACATGTTATGGCAAAACAATGGACAAAACGAGACAATCCCCTTGCTGTAAAATGTACCCTATAGAGTAGACACTTAAAAAAAGTCTACCTATAGGGTATTTTTTTGTATAATGACAAATAGACAACTAGTAGAAATCGGGGAAACATCATGAGTAAAAAAACATTCACAGAGAA
>NZ_JABMCR010000171.1 GCF_013179555.1 Bacillus haikouensis | reverse complement strand
CGACAATGAGAATCGGGCCGAGGGCCACTTTCGGCATCGCGTTCAGGATGACCAGATAAGGGTCTAATACCCTCGATAGAAAAGATGACCACCAAAGGAGAGCAGCTAACAAAGTTCCGAGCAATGTTCCCAGGATGAAACCGAGAATCGTTTCTCCCAGTGTCACGGATAGATTTGCAAGAAGACTTCCATCTGCAGCCTTATCCAAAAAAAGCATCCAGATTTTCGATGGGGAGCTGAAGATCAACGGGTCAATCCAACTGTTTCGGCTCGAAATCTCCCACATGGAAAAAAAGATAAGGAAGATAAGAATCTGATAGAACCACACCCAGCGTTGTTCTTTCCTCAGGGATTGAATGTATTCGGCATGCTTCTGTTTAAGGGTTTGTTGATTCAAGATTCTCAAGCTCCTTCCATATACTTTGAAAAAAATGCGGATATGCTGCATGATTACGGACGGTGAACGGCTTTAGTTCCTTTAACTCCTGAGGTACTTCAAACACCTTGTGCACCCTGCCAGGCTTTGAAGCGAAGAGGATGATCCGGTCACTCATCGCGATGGCCTCACCAATATCATGGGTCACAAGCACGGCTGTTTTGTTCAGTGACTTTAATGTGGTAAAAATAAGATCCTCAAGTTTTAACTTCGTCTGGTAATCGAGTGCTGAAAATGGCTCATCCAAAAGCAGGATTTTCGGTTCTGTAATCAGTGTCCGGATCAGGGCGACCCGCTGCCGCATACCGCCAGACAGCTCTCTCGGATAAGAGGAAGCCACTTCCGACAAGCCGAATTCCTCCAACAAGTCATAAGCCGCACGTTTCTTCTCTTCAGTTAAACTTTCCATAATCTTCAACCCTAAGAAAATGTTCTCCTCAATCGTTTTCCACGGAAACAGATAATCCTGCTGAAGCATATAGCCCATCTGATTCCTTTCAGAACTGACAGGTTTGCCATGCAGCAGAACTCTCCCCTCTGTCGGTCTGATGAGCCCGGCGATAATGGAAAGAAGCGTAGTTTTCCCACATCCGCTCGGACCGATAAAGGATATGAACTCTCCTTCATTCACATGCAATGAAATATCGGAAAGGGCATTTGTTGCCGTTTTAGGGGAGAAATAAGTGTGATGAATCGTGTCCAGGGAAAGAAAATTCACGGTAACGCGCCTCCAGTCTTTCTCTATTAATGAAGGGATGACACGGTGTCAGCCCTGTTAGATGACGGTGAGTTCGGAAGGCTGGAGCTAGGTATGCGGTTTAGGTCCGGTTTGTTGTTGTGCCAGGCACAGATCGGGTTGATTGTGCCTGGCACAAATCTCTAGAATTGTACCGGGTACAGAATGGTTGGAATCAAACTCGGTACAATCCATCATGGTGATCGGAACAGCCACTCAATCCCCTGTTCCGAAACCGCTTCTCCAATTCTTCTATTCACTCACCTTTTCAGCAACCGAAGTGTTTACAAGCGTCTCATGGTCGATCTGCTCAGGAAGTTCCCCAGCTTCTTCCATGATATTCTGCAGGTTATTCCATTCTTCGACATCCAGAATCGGATCTGATGCAAAGGAGCCTTGAGATTTATAGCGGTCCACTACGGTTTCGATGATATCTAATTCCGTGTCTTCGAAATAAGGTTCAATTACTTCAGCGATATCTTTCGGGGAGTTTTCCTCCACCCATTTCTGTGCTTTGTAGAGTGCTTTGGTGAATTTTTCAATAGCTGCTTTGTTTTCTTTCATATAACTGTCCTTCGCCATGAAGGTAGTATATGGGACATGGCCGGATTCTGTTCCAAAGGAAGCGATAATATGACCTTTTCCTTCTTTTTCAAAGATCGAAGCGGTAGGTTCGAACAATTGTACGTAATCACCTGTACCGGAAGCGAAGGAATTGGCGATGTTGGCGAAGTCGATATTCTGGATCAGATTCAGGTCGTTATGAGGATCGATTCCATGTTTTTTAAGTACAAATTCACCGGCCATCTGAGGCATGCCGCCTTTCCGCTGGCCCAGGAAGGTGGAGCCTTTAAGCTGCTCCCAGTCGAAATTTTCAACTTTTTCACGTGACACAAGGAAGGTACCGTCTGTTTGTGTCAGCTGCGCAAAGTTGATGACGGGGTCATCAGACCCTTGGGCATGAACGTATATGGATGTTTCCGATCCAACAAGTGCGATGTCCGCCCCGTCAGAAAGTAACGTCGTCATCGTCTTATCTCCGCCCCATGTGGTGGTGAGCTCGATATCAAGCCCTTCTTCTTTAAAAAATCCTTTTTCGATGGCCACATATTGGGGTGCATAGAAAATGGAACGTGTCACTTCGGCCACACGTACTTTTTGATTTTCATCCCCGCCGCTGCCGCAAGCAGTTAAACCGATGGTCAGCACTGCGGTCAAGAGTAGCGTAAAGATGAATCGAGTCCATTTTTTCATTGAATTTTTCCTCCTTTTAATGAAACATGAGCACATGTAATACCCTCTAATCGTTTTTTCCAAGGAATAGAGGGGTAGGATGCTCCTATAGGTCACCATGACAAGTTTGAAGTGTGATTTGATAAAATAGTTTATGTGAAGAATAAAAAATGTGTGAATACCCAGTGCCCATTTTGAAAGGAAGAGATTATGAGAAACGGAACCATTGTAAAGAAGACGTTATTCCCGTCCCCGAACCCCCGAGTCGAAATGTATGAAATCGTCTATTTTTCCGGAGGGCTGCGAGTGAAAGGATTGCTTGCGCAGCCAATACTTCCAGGAGAATATGATGGATTTCTTTATTTAAGGGGCGGAATTAAGGGAGTGGGGATGGTGAGGCCTGCCCGCATCGCCCAATTTGCACAGGAGGGGTTCATTGTGTTTGCTCCGTTTTATCGGGGGAACCGCGGCGGGGAAGGTAATGAAGACTTTGCAGGTGATGACCGCGAAGATGCTTTGTCAGCTTTTCAGTTGTTAAAGCAGTATGAAAGAGTACATAGAGGGCGGATCCACGTATTCGGTTTTTCACGCGGAGGGGTAATGGCGCTGCTTACTGCAATAAAAGAAAAGGGAGTCACCTCGATCGTTACCTGGGGTGGAGTGACGGATATGTTCCTCACCTATGAAGAACGAAATGACCTTCGGAGGATGATGAAGAGGGTAATCGGAGGCAGCCCTAATAAATACCCCGAACGCTATGAGTGGAGGACTCCGCTATACGAAGTGGAGGAGATAACGGCCCCTGTCCTCATCATTCACGGTGAAAAAGATCATAACGTTTCAATCAATCATGCATATAAATTAGAAAAACGGCTGAAAGAGGCAGGGAAAAGAGTGGAGTCTTATTATTTCACAGAGTTCACGCATTATTTTCCCCCTTTGAAGAACCGTGAAATTGTTATCATGTTGAGTGACTGGATGAAAAAACAGGAGTAAAGGGGAATGACCATGGGAATGGGGCTTGAGCTCAATACTATTCATTCTTGTCACGCAGGGGAAGGAAGTCAGGACGGAAGACAACCTGTTTCAATTGCAAAAAGAAGGGTACCGCTTATATCCGATGCACACCCCGGTTGAAATTCGGACGATGGAAGGAAGCCATTCAAGAGGGTTTGCGCTTATCGAAAAAATTCTATGGCACGAAGAAAAAACAACGATTTATTATAAATTGATTTCACTGAATTCAACCAATTAAGAGCCTGATTTTCAGGTTCTTTTTTATAGAGATAATAATTGGATGGAAAACTCCTCATACTAGTAAAAAACTGAGGTAAAGTGATGATTGAAAAATATGACAACGTTCATAGTGAGCTGATGAGAGCGGCAAAAATAAATATCGACTATTGGCTTGAATATAATTTTCTTACGCTGAAGTGGTGGATCATTATTGTCTTAATGATCATCCTCTGGGTCTTCATTTTAAAGGTGGTGGATCGGCAGCAGCTCCCGAAGGTATTGTTTTTGGGACTGGTTTGGATCATGGCTGCAGCGAATTTGGACGGATTCGGATTTGAATTGGGGCTCTGGGGATATCCGACTGAGCTTTTACCCATTTATCCAAAAGCCTATTTGTTTGATTATGCGATGATTCCCGTCACCTATATGTTCATTTATTATTATTTTCCAAAAGGGAAGGCGTTCTTCATCGCAAATGTGGTATTAGCAGCAGGTGCTTCATTTATGAGTGAGCCATTTTTCAGGTGGGTGGATTATTATAAGGCTTATCATTGGGAGGCATGGTGGTCGTTCATCATTTACTTTCCCTTGTCTTATATAATCCGTTGGTTTGTGGAAAAAGTTTTTAATGTACTTCCCGAAAATCAAAAAGTGTGTTAACTTAAATTTAATAGTAGTTTACACAAAGGGGAGAACAGGGAATGAACGGAGAGAAATTAAGAATGATCATTCAGTGCAGTATCTTTGCTGCCATCACGGGGATTTTCGCCCAGATTGAAATTCCTCTTCCGCTTGTACCAATCAGCGGTCAGACATTGGCAGTAGGCTTGACAGCTACGATAATTGGGAGCAGATACGGAGCATTTTCGATGGTCGGCTATGCGGCCCTCGGAGCGGTAGGCGTCCCGGTATTTGCCGGATTCAGCGGGGGAGCACAAGTCCTTGTCGGTCCCACTGGCGGCTACATCTTCGGATTCATTGCCGCTGCGTTCATTACAGGGATCATTCTTGAGAAAACCAAATTCAATCTCACGATGGCGATGATCGCGAACACAGTCGGAATGATTGTCATCCTGATCGTCGGTACGATCCAATTGAAATTCGTTGCCGAACTAAGTTGGACACATGCGATGGCAGCCGGGGTATATCCTTTTATCCTAGTCGGACTCATAAAAGCATTTCTGGCAAGCTGGATCGGCATCACGGTCCGAAAGCGTCTCGTACAGGCAAGATTAATACAGGGCAGTACGAAAGCAGCAGCATGATGGAAAGATCGGATCTCCATTGAGGGGGTCTTTTTTTTGTATGGGTAATGATGCCGGGATGGGGATTGAATTGTATCCTGGTTTGGTGTTTTTCGTGGATAATTGATGCTTGTCGAAAGATCGAGAGGACTGATTTCAAATTACAGTTATATCAAAAACTCAGTCCTTCACATCCCTCTCTAAAACTTATACATCATCCAATATCCGATATCTTCGAAGCCGATCGTTTTATAGATCCTTCCTGCTTCAGGGTTATCATAAAAGAGGCAAAGCTCTTTTCCTTCCAGCAGCACATCCCGGCACAGTTTGGACATGCACTCGGTCGCATAGCCTTTTTTCTTGTGGAGCGGGTGGGTGCATACAGCGACTACCATTGCTGACTTGGTGTTCTCAGCAGCGGTTGATGCAGAGGAAACAAACACACCGTCATCTTCAATGAAATAACTGCGTGATACCCCTATTTCCATACTGTGCCTTCTATTCTCGATTGAAAAATCGCCTCCACTGAACTCTGGAATAATGTTGAGGAGCTCCACCAGTTTGGGAAGGTCCTCCAGTGATGCTCTATTAATATGTGTCAGATCCTCCTTTAACAATGAATCGGTATTATCCAATTTTGCATAGTACAACTGCCTTTTTGAATGGAACTCGCGCGTTAAAAAGGGTTCCCCTTTTGATGTAATCGCCTTTAACCCGGATAAGATCTTATAGTCATCGCATCCATTTATGATATCTGCGAATCCTTCGGCATCAAATTCTCCCGGTGAATAAGGGATGAAGTTTTCTCTGTATTTCAACAGGATCCCTCTCATATACCCATTTCCGTCAAAATCGCCCCAGATGGTTTGGAAGTCCTGTTCGTATCCAAATGCTTCGATATCACCGATGATGAACAAATTTTCAGCAGGCCGTTCCTGGATCAGCCGCTGACATTGTTCGTCATCTGCATGTGTTAACACCCTGATCATTTTCCTAACCCCTTTATAAGTTTTAATTGATATATTACCAAAATTTATAATATTTAGTAAAGTGGTATTTTTAAATTAAGTATAGAGTTTGTTTTAATAAATGAATTATAGGGAAAGTTAGCATCAATACATGATGAAGGAGGCGGTAAACATGTTATGGACAATCATTGGTATTCTGGTAGTCCTGTGGCTGTTAGGGCTGATCTTTAAGATTGGCGGAGCCATCATCCATATATTATTGGTCGTTGCCCTGGTCGTGTTCTTATGGAACCTGATAACGGGCCGGAAGAAGGGCGTATAGCTGTGGAAAAAGAGGAGAAATCCTCTTTTTTTGTTTGGGATGAAACGGGCTGGGAATGGATGTTGTTCAATGGATGAAAGTTTGTCGTTTCGTGTAAAAACGTTGATACAACCGAGAAATTGTTGATAAATCTTAATTTTGGTTCATACTATTCTAAGATTATAAGAACAAATCCACTTTGACCATCCAACCGATGAGATACAGCTCTACGCTCAGTTGAGGAGAGAACCCGATCCCGACGCTATATCCAATTCAGCCGCACCCAAGCCTCCACTGCGTCACTCACCCAAAAGCAAAAAAAGACCAGCCAAACACAGCGATAGTGTTTGACTGATCAGTTCAGGATGAATCATGTTTAATTTACTGCAGGGCCGCCTTTTGCTTCGATATCGGCAGGCACGTTTGTGAATTTCTTGAAATTATCGTTGAATTGGCGTGCGAGTTCGGTTGCCTTAACTTTGTACGCTTCTTCATTTGACCATGTTTTGATTGGAAGTAGGACTTCATCTGGCACTCCCGGTACATGCACTGGGATGTTCAGCCCGAAGATTTCATCTTTTTCGGTTTCAACGTTTGTCAGTTCGCCTTCAAGTGCTGCCTGCACCATTGCGCGAGTGTAGGATAGCTTCATGCGGCTGCCCACACCATATTCTCCACCAGTCCAGCCTGTGTTGACCAGGTATACTTCTGCATTGTGCTCATCGATTTTCTTTCCGAGCATTTCTGCGTAACGAGTCGCAGCAAGCGGAAGGAACGGTGAGCCGAAGCATGTTGAGAAGGTAGCCTGCGGTGACGTGATGCCTCGTTCGGTACCTGCCAGTTTGGATGTATAGCCGCTCAGGAAGTGGTACATTGCCTGCTCTTTCGTCAGCTTGCTGATCGGAGGCAGAACGCCGAATGCATCGGCAGTCAGAAAAACGATTGTATTCGGGTGTCCTGCGATGCTTGGCTCCACGATGTTATCCATTGCTTGGAGCGGGTATGCAGCACGTGTATTTTCGGTCAATGTGTTATCCTCATAATCAGGGATGCGCGAGTCTTCATCGAGCACCACGTTTTCCAATACGGATCCGAAACGGATGGCATCATAGATTTGAGGTTCTTTCTCTCGGGTCAGGCCGATACATTTCGCGTAGCAGCCGCCTTCGATATTGAATACGCCGTTCGGTGACCAGCCGTGTTCGTCATCACCGATCAGACGGCGGTTAGGGTCGGCGGATAATGTCGTTTTCCCGGTGCCGGAAAGCCCGAAGAATAACGCAACATCCCCTTCACGCCCTACATTTGCAGAACAGTGCATGGAAAGGATATCGGATTCAGGAAGCATGTAATTCATGACGGAGAAGATTGATTTCTTCATTTCTCCTGCATATTCAGTTCCACCGATCAGTACAATTCTTTTCTCGAATGAAACGATGATGAAAGTTTCAGAGTTTGTGCCGTCGACAGCAGGGTCTGCTTTAAAGTTAGGTGCCGAAACAATTGTAAACTCAGATTTATGTGAGTTTAGTTCTTCCGCAGCAGGACGGATGAACAGTTGATGGGCAAAAAGGTTATGCCATGCAAATTCATTGATGACCTGGATTGGAAGTCTATGTTTAGGATCTGCACCTGCAAATCCATTAAATACGAATACTTCTTCTTTTTCTTTTAAGTATGCTAGAACTTTATGATATAATTTATCGAATGATTCAGCGGAGATCGGCTGATTTACAGACCCCCAATCGATTTTATCTTTAGTCGAAGGCTCCTCGACAGTGAACTTATCTTTAGGAGAGCGCCCTGTATATTTACCGGTTTCAGCTCTGACCGCACCTGAAGAAGTTAAAACGCCTTCATTTCTATGAAGAACTTTTTCCACTAATTGTGAAACAGATAGTTGATTTTTGATGTTTTGACCGTTAAGTAATTCTGTTAACTCATTAGACATGCTCACTGAATTCATTAGAACCCTTCCTTTATATAAATTTAAATACCCCTTTGTTGTTTCTTTTCAAAAATAGTATAACACAATTAATTTATTAGTCTATACTATTTAGATGTTTTTTATTATGTGACTTAAATTTGTAACAAATTCTTCGAAAAATGTGACGCATTTCTTCCTATCTAAGCAGTTTATGCTTGTCCATGAAAAATTCTTCATGCATATACCCACATTTCTTCTTATATAAATATCATTCATGATTCTCTATTTTTGAGGGTGTGGATAAAAGTGATTCTGCTGATGTCTGCTGTTAACTTTTTCATATGAAAAAGTATTTGACACCCTGTAGTGTTAACGTTATTATTGTACCTTGAACGGATACTCTTATCCTGAGCTGGTGGAGGGAGCAGACCCTATGAAACCCAGCAACCTGCTAAATAGATAGTGGATCTTTCCGGTAAGGAAAAATCCCATGAAGCGAAGGTGCTAAACTGAGGCAAGGTGGATAACCTTGAACGATAAGAGAGAAAAGGCGCGGCTATGATGTGAAACCTTTCCTCTTTAACTTTTCCCGAGGAAGGGTTTTTTCTGTTTAAGTTGTAAGAATGTGTAACTTTAATCTGAGAATTGTCCAGCTCCAGCGCCTGGCCACCCGAGACGGGCAGGTCCGCCATATGAAGTCAAAAGGCGACTTCACCGGTCTGCCCTGAAGCGTTTGCCGGGGCTGATCAAGGCGCTTGCGCTTTTCTTATAGTGGAGCATTAGTGATTAAATATCATGTTTTTATATAAGGTTGTTTTCTTCTTCCTTATAAAAAGCCCATGTTTACTTCATACTACTTAGGGAAATGAGTACCGTATCTGTTTAAATGTTTTGTCGGTGAATACCGGCAAATATGCTTAAGGAGGAACCTTAATGTCAACTAAACGTCGTCTGTTTACATCTGAGTCCGTAACGGAAGGACATCCAGATAAAATTTGTGATCAAATTTCCGATTCAATTCTTGATGCAATTCTAACGAGTGATCCAAATGCCCGTGTAGCATGTGAAACATCTGTCACTACAGGCCTTGTGCTTGTTGCAGGTGAAATCACTACAAATACGTATGTCGATATCCCGAAAATCGTTCGTGAAACGATCCGCGGAATCGGATACACCCGTGCGAAATATGGTTTCGATGCGGAAACTTGTGCCGTACTTACATCGATTGATGAGCAGTCAGCTGATATTGCCCAAGGTGTAGACCAGGCACTGGAAGCACGTGAAGGACAAATGTCTGATGCAGAAATCGACGCAATCGGCGCCGGTGACCAGGGTCTGATGTTTGGATTTGCCTGCAATGAAACGAAAGAACTTATGCCTCTTCCGATTTCACTGGCGCACAAGCTTTCACGCCAGCTGACTGAAGTT
>NZ_JABMCR010000170.1 GCF_013179555.1 Bacillus haikouensis | reverse complement strand
AAGTATTTCCGTTTGACCCTGAGGATCCCCAGTTTGCACTTCCTGCATTGATTTGTTTAGAAAATACACATAATCGCTGCGGCGGTAAAGTACTTTCGTTAAGCTATTTAAAAGATGTATACGAATTTAGCAGAAAACGAAAAATCCCCATCCATATGGATGGGGCGAGGTTATTCAATGCGGTCTCTGCGATGGATGTGGAAGTAAAGGAAATAACGAAATATGCCGATTCTGTTCAGTTTTGTTTATCCAAAGGCTTATCTGCCCCGATAGGTTCCATTGCTGCCGGTACAAAAGACCACATTAAGAAAGTGAGAACACTGCGTAAAATGCTTGGCGGCGGTATGCGTCAAGCAGGAATCATGGCAGCTCCTGCTTTAGTAGCATTAAAGAATATGACTTCCCGCTTAAGAGAAGACCATATCAGGGCTAAGAAATTAGCAGAAGGGCTTGCGGATATTCCAGGAATCAAGATCGATCCTGATGAAATTGAGACGAATATCGTCCTATTTAAAATCGATGAGAATGTATGTACCTGGCAAACATTTTTAGAATTAACCGGGAATCGTGGTGTGACTTTTTCTGAGATGGGGTATGGAAGAATCAGAGCTGTTACTCATCGACATATAACTGATGATGATATTGATTCTACTTTAGCTGCTGTAAAGCATATGATGCAGACTGAATTGAAAGCGGCATGTATCTCTTGATACCATATTTAATTGGCACACTGTTCCCTGGTGTGCTTTATTTTTTTGGCCAGCTGTTCGGCATATGGCCGGTCACAGAGTGCGTCCACTTTCTCCATTGCATGATCCAATAGTTTTATCGCCTCGCCGATTTTCCCTCTTTTATGTTCAATTTCTGCTAGTGCCCGTAATGAGCGAATGAGAAAAATGGCTTTATTCTCTAGTGAAAAAGCAGAAACGGCATCGGCAAAATAGATAGAAGCACTCTCCAAATCATTCTTTTTTTCATATGCAATTCCTATCAAATGATATAATTCCCCTTTAGAATACAGCAAATGATTAGCCAGTAGATAATATTGAACTCTGTGAGCGAGATCAAGGCAGGAGTCATACATACCTTCAATAAAGTATATGTAAGCCATGTTATAGCCTATCCGGGGATAAAGGGACTTATCCTCAATCATGTTATTTGAATCCAAGGCTTTCAGGGATTTCCTCAGCAGGGATCCCGCTTCTTTAAATTCTTCTTTTTCTATTAATACTAAAGAGAGGGAGTTAGCGATATTAATATCGATTTCTCTAATGATTTTATTTTTGTATAGCAATTTGCGGAAAGCCGTTTCAGCTTGATCGGCTTTCTTTTCAATTTTATGAATTAGAATGGCTTTTTGCCAATTCACAAAACGAAGGAATTCCTCATCCTCTAAATGAGGATATTTGGAAATGAACTGTTCAGCTTCTTCAATGAGATATTGGATTGAATCAAAATCTTGTTGATATAAGCTTTCCCGGCATAATTTCTTGATTTTATCCATATGAACAAACTTCGATTCCAAGTCTGGTGTAAGGACAAAATCAACTGAAATATTCAACTTATGACAAATTTTCTGTAAAACATCTAGACGGGGGAGTTGCAGAGACTTTTCGATCCTGTATAAGGTAGATTCATCGCAAATATTTTTAGATACATACTGTCTTGAAAACCCAATTTTCATACGAATATCTTGAATTTTTTTACCGATATGATCCATAAATCCTCCTGTAATGAATACTTGTCACAATATTTCGTAAATGCATATATAATTTTACATAATTTTGTACAATAATGGTACTAGGATAAATGAAGGGAGGGTAAAAATGATATGAAAGTACTAAGAAAATTCTTGTTTGTGACTCTTTTGACATCATTTGTAATGAGCGGTGTAGTACAAGGTGGTCATTCCGGTATCGGGATCGGTATTTTAGGGAATATTGATGATCCAATCATTGGTCACCACTAAAATAATCTTGAAATAACTGAGGTGAAATCTAGTGGGGCATAGGGTCTTAATCATTGATTATATAAAAGAAAGAAATAACTCCCCAAAACTTTTAGAAACTTTATCTGAAAGAGGCTACTCTTGTCATATATTACACAATTCATCCTCTCTTAGAGATTCATTGTTTGTTAACTCTTTTGATTTAGCGATTATCAATTTAAATAAAAAAGAATTAGTTAACCATTTGCCTTCAGGGAAATGCAAAAAGATTGTTCTTATAGGGAAAGGAGAGAAACACTTACTCCCCTATGTCTTGAACACTCAGGCCATTGTACAAAAAGACAGCGTGAACGAAATTTTAACAGCGATCACCGTTGTGAATAATGGCGGTTTTTATATATCGGAAAGTCTGAAGAATTCCCTGTTTCCTGATATGAAACCGTCCACAAGTCAACAACAAGATCATTTCGTGGATCTTCCTTCTATTTTAACTGAAATGGAGTTACGAGTTGCTGAAGAGTTGATTAATGACAAGACCAATCAACAAATCGCCGATACATTATATTTAAGTAAGCGAACGGTAGAATACCATATTGCTGCAAGCATGCAAAAATTAAGAGTAAAGTCGCGGGTAGGTTTAGCAGTGAAAATTACTAGAGCAAATCTACTATATGCCCATTCAAAAAAGCATTTATCCTCATTAACCTCCATTTCATAATATTAATCGTTCAAAGAGTCCATCTTGATGGACTCTTTTCTTAGTATTGCGTGAAATACGGGTGTATTAAGAACGACAGTTTTTTAATATGTAATGGAGAAACACTTATAAGTTTCATAGAGAAAGGGGAATATCAATGGAAGGATATCTAGTTAAATTAAGGCCAATAGAAGAAGAAGACTATGAATTGTTTTCAAAGTGGGTCGTACCTTCTACTTCTAGTGCTTTGGCAAGGGGGTCCCTGGAGTTTGCCACTACGGAAGAAATAAAGAAAGATATCAAAACTGGAAATACCCGCTATGCGATGGTTTTGACTCATGATGATCGGAAGATTGGGTTTGTGTCATGGCAGCCGCTGAAATATGAAGGAAGTTACGTATTAGGGGGAGTCATCGGTGAACCGGAATTATGGGATAACGGATATGGTGCAGAAGCCTCAATCCTAATTATGGACTATCTATTTCATAGTAAGAACGCCCATAAAGTCCAATTCATAAATGGATTATACAATTTACGTTCTGTTCGGTTCCTGATAAAGAACAAGGTTACCATTGAAGGTATTTTACGGGATCACTTCTTTATCGATGGCGAATACCATGACGCGGTTGTCTCTTCTATTCTTAGACACGAATACTACGCGGATAAACAAAATTTACCCCAGGACAGCATTCCTCAGGAAGAAAAGCTCAAAATCAGACAAGAACTGTATGAATATATGAATGGTTACTGGAAAGACCATTGTCTTCCAGCACTAATCAATAAAGGTGAGCGGAATGAGCTGGGATAATCGAGTAGTCGTAGTGACGGGTGCCTCTAAAAGACTTGGAGCCGGAATATCTAAACACTTTGCATCATTAGGATCCACAGTGATTTTAGGATATAGGAGTTCTTTAGAGGAAATTAAGGAAATTGTCAATGAGATTAAAGAATCAACCAATAATGAAAATGTCTTTTATGAAAAATTTGATGTTAATAATCGTGATGAGGTACAGGAAGCATTTCAGCGGATCATTTCAGAGCATCGCTTTATCGACATCCTCGTTAATAATGCAGGGGTGAGTTATGGGGGAGCGTTGATTCCCAGTAACCCCGTTGAAAAGTGGGAGGAAATCATCCAGACAAATATCATGGGGACAATTAATTGCATTCATGCTGTTTCTCTACACATGCTTACAGAGCAAAGAGGCTCGATAATAAATATCTCATCTTTGGCAGGTCTGGTGGGTATGGACAGATTAAGCGCCTATAGCGCAAGTAAGGCGGGAGTAATCGGATTAACAAGGTCATTGGCAAAAGAATACGCACGTTTTGGTGTAAGAGTGAATGCAGTCGCCCCAGGTTACATTGAAAATACCGGTATGGTCGATAGGATTCCTGAAAACCAAATGAAAGAATTCAACAAGAAAATCGCAATGGGTCATTTAGGCGAAATCAATGATGTGGCAGAAGCTATATCCTTTCTTGCTTCCACTAAAGCAAAATATATAACCGGCCAAACATTAGTAGTTGATGGCGGCCTGATGTAAAAAATGGAGGTGTAAAAATGAAATCGGCTATATTGTTTCCCCCTTTGATGACGTTGAAAGCAGGAAGTTTTTCACAACTGTATAATGAATTTCCGGAAGTAAGGAAGAAGTTTAAGGAATCCAGCAGTATTTTGGGGTTAGATTTAGCAGAACACTTCTTCTCAGAAGATGAGAGTGTAATCAACAGGGGAGAAGTTGCAAGACCAAGCATCGTTACTATAAGTACAGCGCTTTATGAAATGGTCATAGACAAAATGGAGAAACCCGCTTATTACTTGGGACCTAGTCTAGGACAAGTGACAGCAATTCATTGCAGCGGAGCGTTAGGCTTTGAAGATACCATTCGTATGGTGAAAGCCATGTGTGATTTTGAGGAAATGAACGAACGAAATAAAGAATACGGAGTATTCTTTTTCTATAATATCGATTGTTCAATAATGGAGGAAAATATCAAAATAGTGAATGATACGGGAGGCTATGCAGAGCCGTGTATGTATGCCACTTCCAATCAAATGATCGTAAACGGTGATTTCCCGAGTTTAGAGAGACTTGCACAAATGGTGTTATCTCAAGGCGGATTAGGTGTCACAATTCCTTTTGGCCCCCCGGGACACTGCTCATTATTGACAGATGTACAACACCGATTCACTGAACAATTCATGCCAACGATAAATCCGCTTAATCCACAGGCTCCTCTTGTAAGCAATGTGGATGGATCTGTAATCATGAGTGCAGAAGATGTCAGAGATGAGCTTATTGGACAGTATGTCACAAGCGTGCAGTGGTATAAGTCACTGGAATACCTTAAATCTAAAGGTGTGGACAAACTGGTAGTTTTGGGTCCCGGTCAATTTATACCTAAATCCCTGCAGTTCACTGATATTCCTTTTGAAGTTGAGACGCTTGTCACAATGGAAGAAGTAAAGAATAAATTAATAGACTACGCTAAGGAGCAGGTGTGATTTATTATGGAAGCATTATTATTACCGGGCTTAGCTCCTTCAGCATATACAGAGGTAGATGAGTTTATTAATCGCAGTCCCCACGCACTCAAACGATTCTCGGAAGCGAGTTCTGTTATCGGATATTCTCTGATAGATGCTTTCAGAGAAGCAGGTGATAAGGATTATGAAGTAAAAGAATGTGCGTTTTTGGCTAATTCGGTTGCTCTTATGGATCATTATACAGATCTGTTTGGCAGCAAACCTGAATTTACGATCGGACCAAGCTTCGGAGTAATGGGAGCTGCAGTCTCTACACAAACACTCACCTATGATGAAGCCGTATGGTTGACTTATGAGTCTGCCAAAGTGTCTAAGCTCTTTTACAATCAACTAAAAGGGGATTATCACACACATTTTATTTATAATCTATCGTTAAAAGAAGCTTTATCAATCGTTGAAAACTTTAATTCAGAAAACAAATACCTTGAGTTGGTGGGATATCTGGAAAAAGTCGTTTGCTTATGCGGACCGGCTGCTGTCATAAGCGACCTAAAGGATTACTTAAATAATAAACCAAAGTGTTTCTCCCTACACACAATGAAACAGCCGATCCATAGCAGTTGTCTTAAGCCATTGCATCAAAAATTGAAGAAGGGGCTTTTTAACGAGATCAAGTTCAAGCCATTGAGAAATACTTTCATATCGGATGTATCCGGTGAATTAATTAACGACCCGGAGGAGTTCAAACAATCTTTGCTTGACGGGTACGACAACCCGGTAAGGTGGGATCTGGTGAAGAAACAAATAGTAAATCTTGAACTTAAAGATATTTATGTTGTCGGTCCTAAAAATCTATTTATTCAATTACTTAAAAATGATGTCGATACGATTGAAATCAGCCCGGAAAAAGCATTGGACATGCTGGTGGAGACTTAAAATGGGTGAAATGATTCATACAGCAGATCATCAGTATGACCAGGGAACATTCAAGAAAGAAGTTTGGTCCTATGTGGAATACTTCACTTCTAAAGGACTGAAGGAAGAGGAAAGGGTTATAGTCACTTCAGACAATTCCTATCAACTTATTGTCACTCTTTTTGCTTTGGTTCAGAAAGGGGCCTCTATCGTTTTGGTTGATAGTCAAATGAAGGAATCAGAAGTTAAGAACATCGCAAAGGCCCTGAATTGTAATCTTTGTATATCTGATCGATCGTTTGCACAATCCGTTGAATTGCAGACAATTGTCATTCCTTTAGAAAACATACAACCTTCAAACAGGGAAGACTCCCTCAGTATTTCTTTATGGAAAAATAAAAGAGATGCATTGATTCTGTATTCCTCGGGATCCACTGGTTCTCCAAAAGGGATTGTTAAATCAGGTCGATCCTTTATTGAGAACATTGAAAGCACAATCGTTAGAATGAATTACAATGACAAAGATGTTTTGCAGCCTCTGGTTCCTTTTACACATTTTTATGGATTATCGATCATTTTTATTTGGTGGCTTACAAAGTGTGAATTAGTAATATGTAACTACAAAAAAATACGGCCGATTATAAAGGCAATCACTGAAAAGAAAGTGACCGTGGTGGATGCAGTTCCATCTACCTATTATATTCTGAATAGATTGCTTACCAAACGTAACGATACTCTGATGGAATTAAAGAGTTCGAGTGTGAGAATGTGGTGTATAGGGGGATCCCCTCTTGCAAAAAAATTGGGCAGGGATTTTAAACGATTGATGGAAAAGGACTTACTTGATGGTTATGGGTTATCAGAACTGGGCAATGTTACCTTGAATACTGATTCACACGAACTGGGTTGCGGGAAACCCCTGCCAGGTATACAAATCAAAGTGACAGACAAATCAGGAGAAGAAATGCAGGCGGGAGAAATTGGTGAAATAATCGTTAAATCCACGGGTATTATGGAAGGATATATCGTTGAAGGAAGTCCTGAATTAATGTTGCCGGAATCCCTTTGGTTTAATACAAAAGATGTTGGTTTCAAGGATATTGATGGAAACCTTCATGTTATCGGTCGAAAAGGCAACGAGATATTAAGAAATGGCTACCTCATTTACCCTGCAGCCATAGAGAAACAATTAGAAGATAACCTTGGCTTAAAGACGAGGGCATTTCCAATCGGAGATGAGAAAAAGGGTTCAAGAATCCTTCTTTTTGCAGAAGTTGCTGCAAACGAAGAGACAATGGTTAAAAGAGCGATAAGTCAAACCTTAAGCTCTTTATTAAAACCGGATTTCATTATCTGTATGGAGGACTTTCCAAAGCTTTCAAACGGGAAGATCGATCAAAAAGCCATAAAAGCAATGGCAAATCAGTGGGAATCAAAAAGGAAGGAAGAAATAACATGGGTAATGTAAATATACTAGAGCGGAATTCTTCGTTGGTTGAAAGAAGAAAGAGTTCCATTGAAAAAACAATCGAATTCATCAAGCACAACCGTTCTGATATACGGGACATCCTGGCGGAGATTTCCACTTACAGAACCGCTGAAGATGAAATTGACAGTTCTATCAAGACGCTGGAGAAAGGGTATGAGGAAGTCAAAACAAATCAGCCTCCTGCCATTGACCGCATGTCTGTTTTTATGCCGTCAAACGTCATTCTATACTCTTATGTATTATATTTGTTAATTCCATCTTATTATACTGAAGAAATTGAATTTCGCAGTTCAAGTATGGTGTCGACCCAAGTAAAAAGACTTCATCAACTATTAAAACAGGTTCATGACCTTCCTATTAATCTATTAGAACTTTCTCATAGAAAATACATCAGGGAATCTGCATTGAAATCAGATGTAGTCGTCTTTACAGGAACGTATCAAAATGCTGAGAATATTAAATTTCAACTTTCAGACGACCAATTGTTTGTTTATTTTGGCCAGGGCGTCAATCCTTTCATTCTTACTGAATCTGCTTACATAGAAAAATCAGCAGTGGATTTGATTTCGGCCAGGATGTTTAACAGCGGTCAGGATTGTATGGGGCCGGACGCTATTTACGTCCCCAGTACAATCAGTGGAGCATTTATTGAACATTTAATTGAAGAAATCAAGCAGCTGAAATTTGGCCATAACCTTGATCAAACAGCAGATTACGGAAAGATTCACTATACTTCTACTCTGGAATCGGTGGGCCAGTACTTGAATCAATCGAGTGATTATATAAGGTACGGGGGAAATATTGATTACTATAATAAAGTGATACAGCCCACAGTGTTAGTAAGTGACATATCCGATAAGCTTCCAATTGATGAATTTTTCTCTCCAATTTTCAATGTCATTATATACGATAACAACGAGGAATTGAAAACAACGTTACAGGAAGGGTACTTTTTGGAAAGGGCAATGGGAGCCTCCCTCTATTGTGGTGATGACAGTGATGAATTACTTCAATATCTGCAGAAGAAGCACGTAGTTTCGGTCAATAAAACTCTATTTGAGATTGAAGATGGAAACCGTCCTTTTGGAGGTTATGGCCCGATGGCAAATTATGCAGCATATAGAGGAGAACTCTATATTCATCCCTTATTGATATCAAAAGTATTAAATGAACTTTGGAGGAAAGAGGGGTAAAAGATGCAAAAAACTGTATTGGAGATTGTGGCAGATCGTTTAAAACAGCTGAAAACGAAAATAGTCTTCGGGCTGCCTAGTGATGACTTGCAACTTATGAGACATATTCAAGAAAAGAACATTGAATACTTTGTCACCAAAGATCAAAGGAATGCGTTATTCATGGCTGCAGGTTATTCCATGGCGTCTGGACATCCCGGCATCTGTAATGTGGGGAAAGGACCTGCATTCACCAACAGCTTGACAGGAATTCTAGAAGCGCGGTCCCTGAGTGTTCCGCTGCTCATCATCGCTGCCGGTACAAGTACATCGAAATTCGGAGAAGAAAAAGCATTTCAAGAAGCAAATCAATTAAATATGGTATCTCCTCTGGTCAAATGGAGTCATAGACTTGAGAATGCTGAATCGATTCATTGGGTTATAAAAAAAGCGATCTTCCTGGCCATTAATGGAACACCGGGTCCTGTCTATGTTGAAATTCCAGAAGATATTGGTACGGTCCATGTCGAGGAAATTGAAGAAGAATTTCACTCGATACATGCAGGAAAGCCAGTACCATGCATGTCATCGCTTCATTCAGCTTCAGACCTTATCCGAAAAGCTGAACGGCCAGTATTGCTAATCGGTGGAGGGTGTAAAACAATTGGGGATTCAACTCTGCTGACCCGGCTGTCTGATCGGATAAAGGCACCAGTTTTTACAACAGCTTCGGGGAGAGGGAGTTTTCTTGAAACACATCCTTTATTTTGCGGTCTGGCTGGTTTGTATTGTCCTGATGTCATGAAAGGAATTATTG
>NZ_JABMCR010000017.1 GCF_013179555.1 Bacillus haikouensis | reverse complement strand
TTGAAAGCGAAGGCGGAATCACTTTTCACTGAAGAAGGGCTTGAAAGAACGAAAAAGAAAAAAATAGGTGCATTCCTTCGTGCGGTCAATTCCCCTGAATTCATCGCCAACCAGTTCACGCGTTATGCTTTCAATGAGATGGATTTATTTGATGTGGTACCTACCCTGGAATCCCTGACTTACGACGATATTCAGAAAGTGGCTGAATCAATCATTAGTGAAGATCGTTTCACGGTTTGTCAGGTTGTTCCAAAATCATAATTTTTTGTAGAACTGCCCTTTCTCTTAGGGTGGTTCTTATCTTTGTATAGGGGAGAAATGTATGAAATTTGCCTTGATTACAGGTGCTTCCGGCGGGATTGGAAGGAGCACCGCTTTGACACTGGCGAAAAAAGGATGGAATCTTTATCTGCATTATCATTCCGATAAGAGCAGTATAGACGGTTTAATGATGGAACTGAAGAAGTTCGGAGTGGAGGCAATCCCTATTCAAGCGGATTTAACCCGTCCCGAGCAGGTGAGAAAGGTTGTGGATTCGATTTTCCAGCTCGACGGAATTGTCTACTCCAGCGGAATCTCAGGGTGGGGGCTTTTTCAAGATCAAACAGAACAGGAAATGGATAAAATGATTAACATTCATGTTAAAAGTCCGATGCTATTGATTCAAGCTCTGCTTCCAAAGCTGATGAACCGGTGCGGGTCGATTGTAGTTGTCAGCTCCATTTGGGGACAAATAGGCGGAGCATGTGAAGTGGTTTATTCTACAGTGAAAGGAGCACAACTTTCCTTTGTGAAATCCCTGGCTAAAGAAACTGCTTTAAATGGGGTTAGAATAAATGCTGTGGCACCGGGGGCAGTAGCGACAAATATGATGAATTTATTTTCAAACGAAGAAATCCGGCAAGTAAGTGAAGAAATCCCGATGGGCAGACTGGCTTTAAGTGAAGAGGTTGCTTCTTCCATTCATTTCCTGTTATCGGAAGACGCCTCCTATATTACCGGGCAGACATTAGCTGTTAACGGAGGCTGGCATACGTAATTAAAATTATCTTCTACGCGCATATTTTTCCCTCCATGATACAAACTAACATTGTATTTCAATTAAGAGGAGGTTCATAACGATGTCTGTATTAGATAATTGGTCAGATTGGAAAAACTTTTTAGGGGATCGCCTTAATCAAGCTCAGCATACTGGAATGGAAAACGAAACAGTTTCTGATTTAGCTTATCAAATTGGTGATTATTTAGCTAGCCAGGTTGAGCCGAAGAACGATCAGGAAAAAGTTTTGGCCGATTTATGGTCTGTAGCTTCTCCTGAAGAACAGCATGCGATTGCAAACATAATGGTAAAGCTAGTTAACAATAACGGCACTCGTTAAGGAGAGGGAATTTTCCTCTCCTTTTCTTTTGTCTTGATTTTAGGTGCTGGTTGTTTCAACTTCCCTAAATAACCGAATTTATCTATTAAATAATCCCAAAGAACTGATTATGTATAGAATATGCAGAAATTGTATTAATTCTATTAGGTTTTCCTTTTCTATTAGATGAAAATCATTTATTATAAAAGCTAGATGTTTCAAGTGTATTATCGAAAAATACCCTATGTTGTCGGATTTTGTTGTCACATAGAATTTCAGGAGGTAGCCAATGGAACGAAAAGAATGGTATTTAGAATATGAAATTCAAAAAAATCGTCCTGGCCTCTTAGGTGATATTTCCTCATTATTAGGGATGCTTTCAATAAATATAGTGACGATCAATGGTGTTGATGAAGGAAGAAGAGGGATGCTTCTTCTAGCCGATAATGAAGAACAGATTACCCGTCTCGAGTCCATCCTTCAGACAATGGATACGATTAATGTAACGAAATTGAGGGAACCTAAATTAAGGGACCGACTTGCTGTCAGACATGGCCGTTATATTCAGAGGGATGCCGACGATAAAAAAACATTCCGGTTTGTTCGTGATGAACTGGGATTGCTTGTTGACTTCATGGCCGAGCTTTTTAAGCAGGAAGGCCATAAGCTTGTGGGAATAAGGGGGATGCCCCGTGTAGGGAAAACAGAGTCCGTTGTGGCTTCAAGTGTGTGTGCGAATAAAAAGTGGTTATTCGTTTCTTCTACTTTGTTAAAACAGACGATCAGGAGCAAGCTGATTGAAGACGAATATTCTTCAGATAATCTTTTCATTATTGATGGAATCGTTTCGACCAGGCGTGCAAGTGAAAAGCATTGGCAGCTGGTAAGGGAGATCATGAGACTGCCGGCCGTGAAAGTCATTGAACATCCTGATGTGTTTGTTCAGAATTCAGAGTATACATTGGATGACTTTGATTACATTATTGAGCTCCGAAACAACCCGGATGAAGAAATTACATATGAATTGGTTGAACAAAATAATCTTTTTCAAAATTCCGATTTTGGAGGTTTTGATTTTTAATATTGGAAGGTGTTAAATAGTGACGGAATTAGGAAAACGTCTGAAAGAAGCTCGTGAAGCCAAAGGTTACAGTCTCGATGACTTACAAAGAATAACGAAGATACAAAAGCGTTATCTCATCGGTATTGAAGAAGGAAATTATGACATGATGCCAGGGAAGTTCTACGTAAGGGCATTTATCAAACAATATTGTGAAGCCGTTGGATTGCAGCCTGAAGCGGTTTTCGAGGAATACAAAGAAGAGATTCCGACTACCTATGAGGATGAGATACCTGTATCCCTATCCCGTGTCCAAACAAGGAAAGGAGTACCTGCAAGTTCGTCAAAAGTCTTTGATGTCATACCCAGGATTTTAATCGCTTTATTTGTTATTGGCGCATTAATTGCACTGTGGGTATTCGTACAACATAAAGTGTCGGATGATGCCGGTAATGCCGATAATAGCAATAAAGAACCTGTAGCTGTTGATCAGCAGGATCTTCCTGATGAAGAAGAACCTGTCAAAGATAATGACAAACAGCAAAAAGATGATTCTGCCACTGAAAAATCTGAAGAAGAAAAGAAAGATAAAGAAGAAAATTCAGGACAATCGTTGAAGGCAGTTGAAACAGAAGGTACAAGAACGACTTATGAGCTTAAGAACACAGATCAGTTCAAACTTGAATTGGCAGCTAAAGGGGACGCCTGGGTAGCAGTGTACAATTCGAAAGATGAGGTATTGTTTGAAGGGATGTTATATGATGGAGATAAAAAGGAATTCGACCTTTCATCAGATCAACAAGCCTTCCTCATAATCGGTAACGCAGCTAACACAGCTATCAATGTAAATGGCAAACTGCTGGAATATAAGATTCCCGTGGAGACTGTCAGACAGGATGTTATTATCCAATACAAACCTGCAGAATCCCAACAATAAAGATGGAGTTGGCGAGCTCCATTTAACACCAAGTAAACAATTTGTTTTCTAAGTATTGGAGGTAGTAAGGTGAATTTACCTAATAAGATTACAATTTCTCGGATCTTTATGATTCCTTTGTTTTTAATTATCATGCTCGCACCATTGAACTGGGGTGAGATGGTCTTCCTGGGTGCTGAAATGCCCGTGAAGCATTTTGTCGGTGCGTTGATATTTATCATCGCTTCAACAACTGATTGGATAGACGGATATTACGCAAGGAAGTATAATATGGTTACCAATTTAGGTAAGTTTCTGGATCCGCTTGCAGATAAACTCCTCGTGTCTGCCGCATTGATCGTGCTTGTAGAATTTGGACTCGCTCCTTCCTGGATTGTTATCATCATCATAAGCCGTGAATTTGCTGTGACCGGCCTCCGACTTGTGCTTGCAGGTGAAGGTGAAGTCGTCGCAGCAGGTCAGCTTGGAAAAATTAAGACATGGGCGCAGATCATTGCTATTTCTGCCCTATTGCTTCATAATGCCATCTTTGAACTTTTCAATTTCCCATTTGCGACCATCGCTCTATGGGTTGCGATGCTCTTTACAATATGGTCCGGATGGGATTACTTCAAGCATAACAAGACAGCATTTGTAAATTCGAAGTAACAACCCAAAGCCGGAAAGCTGGACGTTTGGTCCATATCGTTTTATTCTAAAAGAGATGATTCTGCTTTGAATCATCTCTTTCTTTATATTGCAGTATCTACTGAAGGGGGAAACCAAATGAATGCCGAAATCATTGCAGTAGGGTCAGAATTATTATTAGGTCAGATAGCCAATACAAATGCTCAATACATTTCAGAACAGCTTGCTGAAGCAGGTGTGAATGTATATTATCATACAACTGTAGGAGATAATCCGGTCCGTTTGAGCCAGGCAATTGAAATTGCCCGGAAAAGAGCAGATCTGCTCATCTTTACCGGGGGACTGGGACCTACTAAAGATGACTTGACAAAAGAAACAATTGCAAAGGCATTGGGGACAGGGTTATCGATGGATGAAGATGCATTGGAATCGATCAAAGCATACTTCAGAAAAACGAATCGTATCATGACACCGAATAATGAAAAGCAGGCCCTCATTTTAGAAGGCTCGGATGCGTTAAAGAATGAGTACGGCATGGCGCCGGGCATGTTTATTAAAAAAGAAGGAATAACCTATATGCTGCTGCCCGGACCACCATCGGAAATGCGGCCGATGTTCAGTAAATATGGACTTCCGGCGATTATACATACCTTAAAACGGAAAGAAATCATATATTCACGGGTTCTGCGCTTCTTTGGTATCGGGGAAGCCCAGTTGGAAACAAATCTGGAAGAATTAATTGACACCCAGACAAATCCCACAATCGCTCCGCTCGCAGGGGATGGTGAGGTCACTTTGCGGCTGACTGCCAAACATGAGTCCAAGGAAATTGCAGGTTCTCTTCTCGATGCTGTGGAAGAGAAAATCTTTGATATTGCGGGGGAATACTTCTATGGGTATGACCATGATTCCCTTGTGGAAGTGGGAATGAACGTTTTGAAAGAAAAAGGATTGTCACTTTCTTGCGCTGAAAGTCTGACAGGAGGACTTTTCCAATCGGAGGCAACCTCCATAGCAGGTGCTTCGACAGTATTGAAGGGTGGAGTGGTCTGCTATCAGGATGAAGTGAAGAAAAGAATGCTCTCCGTTAAAGAAACCACTCTTGAACAGTACTCTGCTGTTAGTGAACAATGTGCAATAGAACTGGCAGAAAATGTGCGTGACCTTTTTTCATCCGATATCGGCATCAGTTTTACTGGAGTAGCCGGACCAGCCGATCATTACGGGAAGAAGGCAGGGACAGTTTGGATTGGACTTGCTGTAAAAGACCGTCCTGCCAAAGCCTTTCAATTAAACCTGGCTGGTGGAAGAAACGCCAATAGGAAAAGGACAACAAAATATGGCTGGCACTATTTATTAAAGGAATTAACATGAGTTTACATCAAAAACGGTCTCTCCAGAGTAAGCGGGGGACTGTTTTTGATTTGAGTAATTCATAACTTCCCGTTGTTTTATAAGAGAATGGAAGATTTCCAAAAAACCGAATGGATGTTCGATTTTTTTCTTGTTTTCTTATATAACATGGTTTATAGTATAGATAGGTTGGATTTGAGACAAGCTTATAAGTTGTCTTTTAAGTTCTATATTCAAAGGAGGAAGATTAGTGAGCGATCGTAAAGCAGCCTTAGATATGGCGTTGAAACAAATAGAGAAACAGTTTGGAAAAGGCTCTATCATGAAGCTGGGGGAACAAACTGATAGAAAAATAGTGACTTGTCCAAGTGGATCCCTTGCATTGGACGCGGCTCTTGGAGTCGGCGGATATCCTCGCGGAAGAATCATTGAGGTGTATGGACCAGAATCCTCAGGTAAGACAACCGTAGCACTTCACGCTATCGCAGAGGTGCAGGCCCAGGGCGGACAGGCAGCATTCATTGATGCCGAGCACGCACTTGATCCTGAATACGCACAAAAACTTGGTGTAAACATTGATGAATTATTGCTTTCTCAGCCTGATACAGGTGAGCAGGCACTTGAAATCGCTGAAGCGCTGGTACGAAGCGGTGCAGTTGATGCCATCGTCATCGACTCCGTTGCGGCACTTGTTCCGAAAGCCGAAATCGAAGGGGAGATGGGAGATTCACACGTGGGTCTTCAAGCCCGTTTGATGTCACAGGCTCTTCGTAAATTATCCGGTGCAATCAACAAATCAAAAACCATCGCGATTTTCATCAACCAAATTCGTGAGAAGGTCGGAGTCATGTTTGGAAATCCCGAGACGACTCCTGGTGGACGCGCGTTAAAATTCTATTCTTCTGTACGTTTAGAAGTGCGCCGTGCTGAAACCCTTAAGCAAGGCAATGAAATGGTTGGTAACAAAACGAAAATCAAAGTTGTTAAGAATAAGGTCGCTCCTCCATTTCGGGTGGCGGAAGTGGATATTATGTACGGGGAAGGAATCTCCAAAGAAGGTGAGATTGTCGACCTCGGGTCTGAACTTGATATCGTTCAGAAGAGCGGTGCATGGTACTCTTACAACGAAGAGCGTCTCGGACAGGGTCGTGAGAACGCGAAAATCTTCTTGAAGGAAAATCCGGAAATCAGAACTGAAATCATGTTGAAAATCCGTGAGCATTACGGATTGGATACAGGTGCAGCGGAGACAGAAGATCAAAGTGAACTTAATCTATTAGAAGATTAAGCTGATAATGGAGAAGCAGACATTTTTCATGTTTGCTTCTCCATTTTTCTTAAACGATTCTCTATCAATTCATAAATTTACCGTAATTATGTTATGTTAACTATCGTACCGAGGCGTATCGATTTTTGTCGAATAGCAAGAAATCCTTGAGAAATAAAGCGATACACAGGACAACCCCTTGACAATAAATTTTCTGAGACTTAAAATTAACATGTATATTTTACAAATTTTTCGAATGAATATTTGAAAGCCTAGCGCTGTATATTGAGTTCAAATGAGCAATGTACAAGCCGACATGTAAAAGACATGATGACAGTTCATAGCAAGAGGAGGTGAAAGAATGCAACCTATTACAATCATCTCCATTTTGCTTGGCCTTATCGTCGGTGTAGTTGTTGGATACTTTATTCGTAAGTCCATTGCTGAAGCAAAGATTGCCGGTGCAAGAGGTTCAGCAGAGCAGATTTTAGAAGATGCTAAGCGCGAGGCAGATGCTCTGAAGAAAGAAGCACTACTGGAAGCAAAGGACGAAAATCATAGACTTCGCACTGAAATGGAAAATGAACTCCGTGAACGAAGAAATGAATTGCAAAAACAAGAAAATCGTTTAATGCAAAAAGAGGAAAACCTCGACCGTAAAGATGATACGCTTGATAAGCGTGAAGCTTTACTTGAAAGAAAAGAGGCAGCTCTTAACGAAAGACAACAACATATTGAAGAGATGGAAAGCAAAGTGGACGAGATGGTACGAGCACAGCAAACCGAGCTAGAACGTATCTCGAGCCTGACTCGTGATGAAGCTAAAGGAATCATACTCGATCGGGTTGAAAATGAGCTCTCCCATGATATCGCCATCATGGTAAGAGAACATGAGACACGGGCGAAAGAAGATGCTGATAAGAAAGCGAAAGAAGTCCTTTCACTTGCTATACAGCGTTGTGCTGCTGAACACGTGGCAGAAACAACTGTTAGTGTTGTGAACTTACCGAATGATGAGATGAAAGGTCGAATCATCGGGCGCGAAGGACGTAACATTCGTACGCTGGAAACATTAACAGGAATTGATCTCATAATAGATGATACTCCTGAAGCAGTCATTCTTTCTGGTTTCGATCCTATTCGAAGAGAAACGGCTCGAATTGCACTGGAGAAATTAGTTCAGGATGGTCGAATCCACCCTGCACGCATTGAAGAAATGGTAGATAAATCACGCCGTGAAGTGGACGAATATATTCGGGAAATCGGAGAGCAGACGACTTTTGAAGTCGGAGTTCATGGTCTTCACCCTGATTTAATCAAAATTCTCGGACGTTTGAAGTATCGTACAAGTTACGGTCAAAACGTATTGAAGCACTCAATGGAAGTGGCGTATCTTTCAGGACTTCTCGCAGCTGAGCTTGGGGAAGACGAAAGACTGGCTAAGCGGGCAGGTTTGCTTCATGACATCGGTAAAGCAATCGACCATGAAGTAGAAGGAAGCCACGTTGAAATTGGTGTTGAACTTGCTACCAAGTATAAAGAGCATCCTGTTGTCATCAACAGTATCGCTTCTCACCACGGTGATACGGAACCGACTTCAATCATTGCGGTTCTGGTAGCAGCTGCAGATGCACTATCAGCAGCCCGTCCGGGTGCAAGAAGTGAGACGCTTGAGAATTACATCCGTCGTCTCGAGAAGCTTGAAGAGATTTCTGAGTCCTATGAAGGGGTTGAGAAGTCCTTCGCGATTCAGGCAGGACGTGAAGTTCGCATCATGGTTAGACCTGAAGCCATCGACGATCTGGAATCCCACCGTTTGGCAAGGGATATCCGAAAGCGCATTGAAGATGAGCTTGATTACCCTGGTCATATTAAAGTAACGGTTATCCGTGAAACAAGAGCCGTAGAATATGCGAAATAAAGAGGTTGACTCTCGAAGGAATGATTTCTTTCGGAGTCAGCTTTTTTATTTGAGCTTCTTTCCCTTGCCATTATGCATAGAGCAAAGGATAAATGTGATACAATAAGCTACATAATTAGAAGCAATTACTACATATAGAGAAGGGATTTTTCATGAGAATATTATTTGTTGGAGACGTAGTAGGGTCGATGGGCCGTGAAATGATTACAGAATATTTACCAAAGCTAAAAAAGAAGCATCATCCTGACTTTACCATCGTGAATGGAGAGAACGCTGCTTCAGGCAGGGGAATAACGGAGAAAATTTATAAAAAAATTCTTCAGGACGGCGCAGATATGGTGACACTGGGAAATCATTCTTGGGACAATAGGGAAATTTTTGATTTTATTGATTCTGCAAAGAAAATGGTACGTCCTGCTAATTTTCCAGAAGGCACACCAGGTACAGGACTGGCCTTCGGAGAAATTCATGGAAAGACGGTGGCAGTGATCAATGTTCAGGGAAGAACCTTCATGCCTCCACTTGATGACCCCTTTCAGATTGTCGATATGCTGGTGGATGAAGCCAAAAAGAAAACGTCCATTATTTTCGTGGATTTCCACGCAGAAGCGACGAGTGAAAAGCAGGCAATGGGATGGTTTCTGGATGGCAGAGTTTCAGCTGTCGTTGGGACTCATACCCATGTACAGACAGCAGACAATCGAGTCCTCCCAAACGGGACTGCTTTTATGTGCGATGTAGGGATGACAGGTCCTTATGATGAAGTGTTGGGCATGAGTAAAGCCTCTGTACTTAAGAGATTTCAAACGAGTCTTCCGGTGCGGTTTGAAGTTCCTAAAGACGGTCGGAAGATTCTAAGTGCATGTCTGATAGATATAGATCATAAAACGGGGAAGGCAAAGAAGATTGAGCGCATCCTCATAAATGATGATCATCCATTCATGGCAGAATATTAATGTGATTTCCATCCTTTTTCAGTCATACCGGAATGAATTGTCCATTCGTTGAATATAGTAGCAGTGGAATCATTTATACCAAGTTTGTTCTTTACCAAGGACATGCGGTATGGGGGAAATGACAAGGAGGAAAAGGTGATGGAAATATTAAAAGTTTCAGCAAAATCTAATCCTAATTCTGTAGCTGGTGCACTCGCCGGTGTTCTTCGTGAGAGGGGAGGAGCTGAGATTCAGGCAATTGGCGCAGGAGCGTTGAACCAGGCAGTGAAAGCAGTTGCGATTGCAAGAGGCTTTGTTGCTCCCAGTGGTCTAGATTTGATTTGTATCCCTGCATTTACAGATATTCTGATAGACGGGGAAGAACGTACAGCCATAAAGTTAATAGTAGAACCCAGATAAAGTAAAGCAAAGCTGCCATGGACAAAATTTTTGCGGAAAATGATCATTAGAAGACCTTGATCCCGGCAGTTTATGACAGAAGGCTGTCCATTAAAGATTTTTTCTTTAGTGGACAGCCTTTTTGTTTTTCTATTATAGTACATATATGAATATAGGGGGGAATGGATAAAATGATCTTCGACGCTCATTGTGATGTATTAATGAAACTTTATCTGGAATCCGATACATTATCGTTTCAATCAAAAGAGGATATGCATATTACATACCCTCAATTGTGTGAAGGCGGATCCAAAGTACAATTATTCGCAATATATATTCCTTCACATCTTAAGCCGGGACAGCGGTTTCAAGCAGCATTAAATATGGTGAATCTTTTTCATAACCGAATCATCGAACCTCATCCTGATGTGAAATTTATTACATCCAATGAAGATATTGAAAATCTTTCACACAATGAAATAGGAGCTATTCTGACACTTGAAGGGGCAGAAGCAATCGAAGAGGATATCGGGAAGCTGGAAACACTGTACCGACTTGGGGTACGTTCTGTCGGGCTGACATGGAATTGGGCAAATGCCGCAGCGGATGGTGCACTTGAACCGCGCGGAGGGGGACTCACTAACTTCGGCTGCGATATGGTAAAATTCCTCAATGAAAAAAAGTTGTGGACAGATGTATCTCATCTTTGTGAAAATGCATTCTGGGATGTGATCGAAGAAGCACATTATCCTATTGCTTCCCACTCCAATGCCTATTCAATTTGCCCGAACCCGAGAAATTTAAAAAATGATCAAATAGAGTCTCTCATTAAAAAAGATAGTGTTATAGGCATTACATTTGTCCCTCCATTCTTAAATAAAAAAGGAAGCGCAGAATTAACGGATATTGTGAGGCATATTGAGCATATCTGCAGTCTCGGAGGAGAGGATCATGTAGGTTTCGGGTCTGATTTCGACGGAATCAATGAGACGGTTAAAGGACTTTCCAGTTATCATCAATATGAAAATCTGATTGTGACCCTTCAACGTTATTACAATGATCGGCAAATCAGGAAATTTCTCTATGGGAATTTTCATAAACGAATCCGATTTTAAATGACAGATGATCTTCAAATTTTGAGGATCAGCATTTTTTATGCAGTGCAGTTCAGACGGTAGTGATTTATAGTGAAAAGTGATAAACTAACTTAGTATACAAGTGATTGATATAGTAAAGTATCTATCTATGAGTTTTACCGTTTCCGGTGGAATGATGGAAATCAGAGACCTGTAAGAAGGGGTGTAATAGATGAAGGAACAACTTTCATGGAAGGTTGGCGGGCAGCAAGGTGAAGGAATCGAAAGTACAGGGGAAATTTTCTCCATGGCCTTGAACAGACTTGGCTATTATTTATACGGCTACCGCCATTTCTCCTCACGTATCAAGGGAGGACACACAAATAACAAAATTCGTGTCAGCACTGAGCAGGTTCGTGCAATTGCGGATGACTTAGATATCTTAGTAGCGTTTGATCAGGAAACGATCGATGTAAACTATAAAGAGCTTCATAGTGACGGTGTTATAATTGCAGATGCTAAATTCAAGCCAGTGAAACCCGAAGATACAGATGCATCATTATATATTGTACCTTTTACTGAATTGGCAGCTGGACTTGGGACATCTCTGATGAAGAATATGGTGGCTGTAGGTGCGACATGTGCAGTATTGAATCTGGATCCGGAAGTCTTTAAAGAAGTAGTGGAAGAAATCTTTGGACGCAAAGGCGAAACGGTTGTAGAAAAGAATATGGATGCAATCAGACAGGGATACGAAACGATGAATACTGATCTTGGGGAAAAAGCTGGTTCTCTTCAGCTGAAAGAAGCAGATGGACATAAACGGATGTTCATGATCGGTAATGATGCGATCGCACTTGGCGCACTGGCAGGCGGAGTCCGCTTGATGGCTGCTTACCCAATCACACCAGCATCAGAAATCATGGAATACTTAATTAAAAAGCTGCCGATGGTTGGAGGCACGGTTATCCAAACAGAGGATGAAATCGCTGCAGCCACGATGGCGATCGGTGCAAATTACGGCGGGGTCCGTTCATTCACAGCTTCAGCTGGTCCCGGTCTTTCTCTCATGATGGAGGCGATCGGTTTATCTGGAATGACTGAGCAGCCTCTTGTAGTAGTCGATACACAGCGGGGGGGGCCATCTACTGGATTGCCTACAAAACAGGAACAATCTGATTTAATGGCGATGATATACGGTACACATGGAGAAATTCCTAAGATTGTTATAGCGCCAAGTACAGTGCAGGAAGCTTTTTATGACACTGTTGAAGCGTTCAATCTTGCCGAAGAATATCAATGTCCGGTCATTATTCTTTCAGATCTTCAGCTTTCCTTAGGCAAACAAACCGTAGAACCGCTTGATTACAGCAAGGTAGAAATACGCAGAGGGAAGCTAATCGATGATGAATCTCAATTGGAAGAAATGGAACCCAAAAAGTACTTCAAACGATATGAGGTTACAGATGATGGTGTTTCGCCGCGTGTAACTCCAGGTATGAAAAACGGGATTCACCACGTCACTGGAGTAGAGCATGATGAAACAGGCAAACCTTCAGAGTCACCAGTAAATCGTCAGGCACAAATGGACAAGCGTATGCGTAAAATCGAAGGTATCCGCTTCAATGATCCGATTCATATTGCCGCTCCTCATGAAGAAGCAGATATACTGCTGGTAGGCTTCAATTCGACTCGCGGTGTCATCGAAGAAGCAATGAGCCGTTTGGAAGAGGATGGAATGAAAGTGAATCATGCACACATCCGCTTGATTCATCCATTCCCTGCCAAGGAATTTCAGCCGCTTATGGAAAAAGCCAAAAATGTAGTTGTCATCGAGCATAACGCTACTGGACAATTAGCGAATATTATCAAGATGAATGTGGGATATGGACACAAAATCAAGAATATGACGAAGTATGATGGTACACCATTCCTGCCTCATGAAATTCATTCTAAGTGTAAGGAGTTGAGCTGATCCATGGCAACCTTTAAAGATTTTCGAAACAATGTAAAGCCTAACTGGTGTCCTGGATGCGGTGACTTCTCAGTACAGGCATCGATACAGCGTGCGGCTGCCAATGCGGGTCTGGATCCTGAGAATTTAGCTGTCGTATCTGGGATCGGCTGTTCCGGACGTATTTCAGGATATATTAATTCGTACGGTTTCCATGGAATACATGGACGATCTCTTCCTATCGCCCAAGGATTGAAGATGGCTAATAAAGATTTGACTGTCATCGCTTCAGGCGGTGACGGCGATGGGTTTGCCATCGGCCTGGGACATACGATTCATGCAATTCGACGCAATGTGGATATCACATACATCGTCATGGACAATCAGATATACGGTTTGACGAAGGGGCAGACGTCCCCGCGTTCCTCATCAGGATTTAAGACAAAGTCCACTCCGCAGGGATCCATTGAACCTGCTTTGGCTCCGATGGAAATGGCTTTAACTGCAGGTGCGACTTTTGTGGCCCAAAGCTTTTCTTCTGATCTGAAAGAACTGACTGCATTAATTGAAGCGGGATTAAATCATAAAGGGTTTTCTCTGATAAACGTATTCAGTCCCTGCGTTACGTATAATAAGGTTAATACGTATGACTGGTTCAAGGAAAACCTGACGAAACTTGGAGATGTTGAAGGGTATGATCCGTCCAACCGTGAACAGGCAATGAACACACTCATGGAAAAGGATGGTCTTGTGACTGGTTTGATTTATCACAATACAGAACAGCCTTCATATCAGGAACTGATTTCGGGGTACTCTGAAGAACCGTTGAATACGCATGATTTGAAACTTGATGATGAGACGTTTGAAGACCTCTTGAAAGAATTTATGTAAGCCATAAAGCCGGTCCCCGAATAATTCAGGGCCCGGCTTTATCTTTCATTCTTTAATCGATGGATTTCTTCTATTAACTTTGCGTTTGCGAATTGCAAATGCTCAATTGTCGTATGGTATCGTTCCTTCTCTCTTGTTGAAAGCTCAGTGTGATGGTCAGATTCAATTCTTTCAAACTGCATGTGCTCCTTCCATTCCTGAACTTTTATTCTAAGCGATTTTAATGCAGAAGCAAATTCATTTTTAATCTTTCTTTCATTTTGAAGGGTCGATTCTAATTCATTGATCTTTTCTCTATATGACTTTGATTGTTTGTTCAGGATCTTAATTTGTTTATTTTGGGAATCAAAGAGTTTCTTAAGCTCATCCAGTTTATGTTGCTGGAGAAGTTGTTCTTCATCATTTTGCTTCATGGCAGCAATATACTTTTTGTTCATTTCAACGCTATCCATGAAAGTTTCAAACAGCCATATTTCCGTATGGAGTAACCACTTCATTAAGGAATTCTTTTCATTTATCCACTGCCGTTTTTCTTCCCTCAAATATTCTCCGTCAATCTGGTAAGCCATGCATTTTCGTTCGAGTTTCTTAATTTCTTCCTCCAAAACTTGTAAATCCCCTAATCTTTGCTCCTGAAGAACTTGAGTAGTTTTATTCAAGGATCTTTCTTTTTTGAACTGTTCCTTGAACAGTTGAAATTTAGACTGCAGTTTATGATACTCAGTCTGCTGTTTTTTGATGATGCCTGTCTTGCTTGTGACAGCTTCATTCACTTCTTTGTATTTGGTCTGCCAATCCGTAATTGACTTTGAAAGTTGTTCGTTATCAGCTTCTAAACGGGAAAGCTCATTTTTAAGTGAAGTAACTTTTAATACAGGGAAATCATTTTCAAGCTCCTTGCACCTTTGCTGATATTTATGCAATTCAGATTTATAATGAATGATTTGCTGTTGAAGCTGGATTGTGGAGAGTTGTTTCAATGTTTCCACACCTCCTTTTAAATAAACAGCATTTTTCTAATTGTATGTATAAAGTGAATCTGTGATTCACAGAAAAAGCCGTGTAAACTTCCCAGCGTTTACGCGGCTTTGTATATATTATAAATATCATTGCAATGATAGTTTGTTTTTTCACGTTCGTAATATTCATTTAAAAGTATGCGGATCTCAATTAGATGTTGATTATCAGCTTAAAATCATCCATCAAACAGTTATTTATTGACTTCTTGTCCAAATTCAGACTTAACTTTACATTCCCCCTTTCTTCTTGCTATATAATATGAAGATTTCTGCAATGCAATACTGTCAAATGTCTATACAATACGCCTATTTTTTGATAGTTTTCAAAAAGCTCTTAATCCGCCTAGTAAATTTTTTTGGAAAAATAGGTGTTTATTCTATACCAAATTCATTCTCGTCCATAGGATATAGTGTGATATAAATATTCATTTAGAAGAAAGGAAGATTTGTTTGAAAAACCGTAAACAAATTAGGGGTTCCCAGACTCCAACACCATCACCGTCACCGATTCCTCTAGATCCGAACGACCTTGCTCCAGAATGTATTCGCGTTGACAAAGTTTATGACTGGGTGTTCTTTGCAAACAAGTATGAGAACAAGAACTTCATTCCCGATGAAGCCTGCCGTGCAGCTGTTAGTGCAGCATTGGCAGCAGGTCAAAGAGTAGAGGTACAAACAGCTCCAGTGGATCCTGCTGATGTCAGCGTAAGCGGTACAATCATTGAAAATGGCAATCCCGGAAGAGTATTGATTGTCTGGACTGTCCCTGTAGAAGTAACCATTCTAATTGACGGAGTTGCTGAGTGCTCATTTACTGTACGGACTCAATTCACTGATGAAATTGCACTTTGTGTACCTACAGGTATCACAAATGCCAACCTTAACATCAGAGCAACTCAAGTCATTGCTTCATCAACAGGTGGAGTCTTAATGGGACCTGATCCATTCGGCCCTATGATTCCATTGCGTGTCGTACTTTGTAAAGATGTTCAAGTAGAATATCCTGTAAAGCTTGAAGTTCTAGCCAAGTTCTGTTTCCCGCGTCCGAATAATGTTCCTCTTCCAAAAGAAAGACTTGAATGTGACTTAAGCCTGCTTGAATTCCCTCGTCAATGCCCTGGCTTATTCCCAGTAGACAACTGTGAATGTCAGGCAACTGCACTTGCTAGAAACGAAGATACAGATGCTACATTCGGTACTGGCGGAGACGCAGAGATCGTTACTGGTCTGTCAACGTTACGGGCAGAAATTTGTCAAGAGTGTTCATTGGCTGACAGCACTTGGTCATACTCATTCACAGATACTGAAGTCGGTCCAACACCAGCTCCGACTGCTACTGGATTCCAGCCTGATTTCAGCTTCTCATTCAATCCGTCATCCATTGACAGAGTGACTTGCGGAGAAGATGCATTAACGGCTGTAGGTGAAGGTGTACGTTACTTTGATGGAGTACCTGAACAATTATTCTATGAACTGCAAATCTTTACTGGTTTACTTGGACCTGTCGCTGAAGGGTTCCGCTTAATCTTAAGAAACACAGCAAATGCGATAATCTTTGACAGTGGTGTCGTAGAAGCACTAGTAGAATTTGGTGAGTGTGACACATTCGCTGACTTACTAGGCGGCATCGATGACTAATTGAATTGGGAGAGGGGCAACTCTCTCCTTTTTTTTAACATGTGAACAAACTGTACATATGATATTACAAATAGGATGCTGGAGGTGAATAAAATGTTGAATCCTGAAGAGCGAGCTAGAATTCAAGAGGACCAGTACCACGATGTATTGGATGATTTTCATCAGATTTCAGATGAGATACAGTCTTTATATCATAACTATTCAAAAAGGATAAAAAATGCTTCTGAAGAGATGTCAAAACAAAAATCAAAGCAACAACTTTATGAACTGGAGATTACTGAAAATCACAATACGATTGAATTATTAACCGCACAGATCGAACATTTATTACATGACCAGTTTACAGGCAGACAGATGATCACCCAATTGAACCAAGAGCTTAATCAAGACAGCAAAGACAACAAAGACAGCAAAGACCAAAACAAGAATGAAGGCATTCCTGACAACAGCGCCGAGACCGAATCTGGCGAGTGTTATCCAGATACATCCTTCGAGTTTGAATCAGGAGATTTTCCATCTGCAAATACCCTTCCGACACCCATTCCGGAGATAAAGATAATCTATGAAAGTGCAGTGGATGAGAAAAAAAATATGGTGGATCATGTGACAAAGCGGCTGCTGACATTAATCGTTCAATCAAATGAACATTTAATCATCTTAAATAGCGGCCGGCCAGACCTGACGCCTTATATAAAGGCGATTAATAATGAGTTGGTCCTGATCAGGTTGTACAAAAAGCATGCTATAAAAAAAGAAAGGTGGTATATGAAAGTGTGGAAATTTCTATGGGGAAAACATGAGGAAGATAATAGTCCTGAAATATTAAAGAAGCTTGAAGTAATCGAAAGACAACTGACGGACTATGCGGACAAATTCAAAGAAGTAAATGAAATGCTGAAACTGGGTACTGAGCACGAAGAGACAACTAGAAGCTATCTTGGCAAGATGAATTCCCTCCATACCGAATTGAAAAAAATTGAAGAATATTATGAAGAGGAGATACAAGCGTTAAAAACACAGTTGGATGAATATAAACAAAAGGAATCTGAGCTGGAATCACAGTTGTCCATGCTGAACAAAACGTATAAAGATAATTCAAAAACTCCAAGTGTCCGTGAGTCTGAGTTGGAGGAAGAATTAAAGAAACTTCGAAGTGAAATCCAGGCACAATCAAATAAAAAAAATGACCTCTTTAAAAGAATGAAACAGCCATCCACCCCTCCGAAACCGAAGGCTATTCAAAGCAATCCTGAATTCGATCAGTTTGGGACCGGTACTATTCCGTTGGCAGCAGAATCGAAAAAAACGATGTTCAATCCGAATAATTATTTACGCTAATTGAAAGGAGGGGAGAAAATGCAGCATAGAGATTTAAATAATATGTATAAGAAAAGCAAAAGTGTGCCCATTGGGATCAAAAAAGAAGAACGTCAAAAGATGGCAGCACAGAGAACGAAGTTTAAATTTAAAGGGTGCGGGTGCAACGCCTAAGGCGGAATATGTTTTACTGCCTAAACACCTGTATGATTCGCTGATGGATGAACTGAATAAAGAACTTCCGAATGAAGCTTGCGGTCTGATTTCAGGTTTTGCCAATAGGTGCATGACTCTGTGGCCGATGACAAACATCGAACCTTCCCCATATTCTTTTGCAATGGATATCGCTGAACAGGAAACAGTCATGACAAAAATGAAGGCTAAGAATGAAGCACTTGTAGGTATTTATCATTCCCATCCCTATGGCGTTCCTTTACCTTCCAGGGATGATGTTGCATTTGCAAGCCATGATGCCTATTATTTCATTGCTTCGGTCGGGAAGAAGAGAGAAGAACTTAGATGTTTCAAAATAATTGATGGGAAAGTCAGACCCGTTGAAATAGTCATCTTGTAAAGGAGTGCTGCAAGCACTCTTTTGCTATTTGAGCTGCTGGCCAACAAAAACCAACAACATTGACGGGAGGCAGGAATTCAGCAGATCTTTTAAATAACACACAAATGAAGAGAGGAGGCAGAGGATGAAAGTATCAATAATTATACCTTTTTACAACTGCCCTTACATCGGACAGGCGATCAAAAGCGCCATTAATCAAACTTACAAAAATTTAGAAATCATTGTAGTAGATGACGGATCGACACTGCATGTAGAAAAAATAGATCCCTTTAGAGACAAAATTATATATATAAGGAAACAAAATGGAGGGACAGCGTCTGCGTTAAACCGGGGACTCCAGCATGCGACAGGCAAGTATTTCGCATGGTTAAGTTCGGATGACATGTTTGTTCATAATAAAATTGAAAAACAACTGGGGTTTATGCAGTCGGTTCATTCCAAACTATCGTATAGTGCATTTAAAACGATTGATTCGACTAATAAAATCGTGAATGAAATACGTTCGAGAAGGATGGGAGTGAAAGCCTTTCAAAAAGTTTTATTAAATGGATGTCCTGTAAATGGCTGTACCGTGATGGCTGAAATCGACTTGATCAAAAAGGCAGGATGGTTTGATGAAAAGCTGAAATATACTCAGGATTACGAGATGTGGTGCAGGTTGAGTCTTCATACTGTCATGCATTACCTGAATGAAACACTCGTCTTATATCGTGTTCATCCGAATATGGGCTCAGCCAAATATGGAAATGCTCTACATTTGGAAGTGTTGGCGGTCAGAAAAAAATACAGCAGACTATTCGCTCTGGACAATAAGCAAAAACAGGGCAAATAATAAAGAAGGTATTCTCTAGGTTGAAGCTGAATAGAGAATACCTTCTTTGCTAATGGAAAGATTGATATGTCTTTCTGATCCCTTCTCCAATGGAGTGGACCGGTTCCCAGTTTAAAGTCTTTATGGCGAGTCTGTTATCCAGGCAACTGTGCTTTATATCACCAAACCTGTCGTGTGAATGATAATACTCAACCGGGAGGGGGTGAATTTGTTTGATTAAGTCAATCAACTGGAGAACCGATGTAGAGCAACCTGTACTGATTTGCATAGTTGCATTCACCTCTGAATTACTGGCGGCAATGTTTGCCGATACAACATCTCCGACATAAATAAAGTCACGGGTTTGAAGTCCATCCCCATTCACCTTCAATTTCTCCTTATTCTTAAGTTTTTCCAGAAATACAGCAATGACCCCGCCTTCCCCTTTTGAAGTCTGTCTAGGTCCATATACATTTCCGTAACGGAGGATGGTATATGGTATAGAGAAAGACTCATGGTATAACTTAATGTAATATTCCGCTGTCAGCTTTGACAAACCGTAAAACGATATAGGGGAGGCAATAGTGTCTTCTTTGATCATCTCACTTCCGGTATTTCCATATACTGCAGAAGTAGATGAAAAGATGATTTTTTTCACGCCTGACACTCTGCATGCTTCCAATATATTGACCGTCCCGGCAACATTCGCTTTCAAATCTTCCAAAGGGAATAAGGTGGATTTTGATACATCAGCCTGGGCAGCAAGGTGGAAAACGTATTCAGGCTTTATCTTGTCGATCAGATCAATGACTTTAGGGGAAGTTAACTCAATTTCATGAAATTTGGCAGATGGGTTTATATGATGGATTTTTCCGCTTGATAAATTGTCGATTACATGTACATAATCTCCTCTATCAATCAAGGCATCTACCAAATGTGAGCCGATAAAACCGGCTCCGCCAGTAACAATCACTTTCACTATTATAATCACCTTTTCGCTATTTTTAATAACATATGCCCCAGGTGATGGTTTTGATCGAACAGTTACCTACTATTTTCAGGATTCTATCCGATTAAATGCCCAATCTTTTTAACATGGCAGAGAAATTCCTGCAGTACTGGTCATGGCTGAATTGTGTTTTAAGGTGGGACAGGGCATTTTCGATAATATAATCTCTCAGCTTCTTATTATTCATTAGTTCCTCAGCTTGCGTCACTGCATCTGGAATATTGCCGATCTGATAATATTTACCGGATTGATTATGAAGAATTGAACTTCTCACACCATCCGAATCCGTAGTAAGCACCGGGCATCTGCAGCTCATTGCTTCCAGTAAGGAATAAGGAGCTCCTTCCACCTTGGATGTTGAACATAAGAAGCCGCCAGAATCACCTATCTTGGAAAAATAGTTTTGCATCTGCTGATGAGGAACGTTTTGAAGCAGTGATAGATGACCGTCTAAATTGAGCAAACGTTTTAACTGCATGAAATCATTCCGTTCCTTGGGTGTGGAAAGGCTGGGATCTTCAAACATATAAAGTACAATGGCAGAATTTCTTTTTACCAGCTCATGTCCGATGTGAAGAAACTCCTTCCAATTTTTATTGTCTTCCAATCTGCCAATCCAGGCGACGATCGGTTTGTTTATCCTTGGAAGCGGTTTGTAACTGAATGCAAGATGGTTGAAGCAGTTGTTGAATGCGAATGTTGGTTTAGTCGGAAAGAATTCATTGAATATCCTGCCTATATGGGGTGTCTTGGGATATAACAAGCCGTCACAGTGCTGAGTAACATAGGGAATTGCTTTCTGTAATTCAGCACGGGCTACATTCTTGGGACCAAAGCCCTGGATTTCCAGTATGATCTTTCCTTTATATCCAAGTCTCCTGAATCTTTCCATCCCTGAATAATCAGAAGTGACAATGATTGCATCATATCTTCCTTTTTGCAGGATCTTTCTGATTTCCTCATCCTGATTCGTGATATACACATTTGCGTTCTCATGATTGATCAATTCTCTTCGTTTACTGTAGTAGAGATAGTCACACTGAATCCCTGCAGGTTTTAATGCGGCCGCTCTTTCTCTATTAAGAGTTTCTACACCCCCGCTCGGTACGTAAAATACAAATAATAACTTCAAAGTAAAACCCTCCAATTATGTTTCTTATTACTGTATATGTATACTTAAAAGTTTTGTAGAGGGCTAAACCACTATTAATTGGATGAAACCCTTAAATTGGCAGATTCTGATGTCAAATTAAACATGTTGTACATACAATATGGAGAAGTGATCACTGTATAAAACTCTTAAGGCAGGTGGATATATGCTTCCAAAAATTTCAGTCATCATTCCGTTCTACAACTGTTCTTATGTAGGCCAGGCAATTAAAAGTGCAATTGAACAAACATATCCCAACTTTGACATTATATTAGTAGATGACGGTTCGACGGAAAACATCGAAAAGATTACTCCTTTTTTAAATCGTATCATCTATTTAAGAAAACCCAATGGCGGTACTGCCACGGCAGTGAATTGGGGCATTGATCATTCGAATGCAGATTACATTGCATGGTTAAGTTCTGATGACCTGATGCTTAAAGATAAATTGTCTTTACAACTCGAAGACATGATGAGACATGGAGCGGATCTTTCATTTACCGATTACGATATCATCGATCAACACAATAATGTTTTACTTCGTAACGTCAATTATAAGTTTACGAATGACAAGCAAATCTATCAGGAAATCTTTGAGCGTAATCCGATTAACGGTTCTACGGTTCTGATAAAAAAAGCTGTATTTGAAAAAGCAGGATATTTCAACCCGTCATTCAAATATACCCAGGACTATGATATGTGGCTCCGGATGGTCGTAAGAAAAGATAAGCTGCATTACTTCGACAGGGTTCTGACATTGTACAGGTCTCATCCGAAAACCGGAACCAGTAATAATCAGAAGGCGATGAAAGAAGAAATATCCAATCTCAGGTCTTTTTACCGGCGGTACAGAAAATGAAAAATTTGGAGGTGATCACATGGAAGAGTTCTTCTTAGTAGGTGCTGAACAAAAATCAAAAGTGATGAAAGATTGGCAGCAGTTCAAAAAGGCAGTGATCCTAAAGTTCAATCTTCAAAACAAAACATTAAAAAAGGTCATAGAATACGAATCCCCTAAAGAGGTATGTGCAGATCATGAAGCTTCAATTTCATTCACAGCCGCGACATTGAGGGGGAATAAACTTTATGTTGGAACGACAACAGAAGTTCTCGTGTATGATACCTCGTCCCTTTCCCTTATTCAGAGAATTTCCCTTCCTCTGATGAATGATATTCACCATGTCAAGCCTGGGAAAAATGGGAATATTCTGGTTGTCAATACAGGTCTGGACATGGTTGTGGAACTTAATGGAGCTGGAAGTGTAGAACGTATGTGGAATGTATTGGGACAAGCGCCCTGGCAGCGTTTTGACCCATCCATTGATTATAGGAAAATTACTACAACAAAGCCGCACCAATCTCATCCGAACTTTGTGTTTGAACTGGACGAAGAGATATGGGTGACCAGGTGTTTACAAAAAGATGCCGTTTGTCTCACAAATCCCGGAAAAAAAATAAATATAGGCAGACAGCTTGTACATGATGGAGTTGTATTCAAAAACCAGATTTACTTTACACAGGTCGACGGAAGAGTGGTGATTGTAGACCGCGGGACCCTGAAAGTTGAAAGAGTGGTAGATTTGACTGAAATACGCCCAGGGAACGAAAAAATAGGATGGTGCAGGGGAATTAAGCCGTTAACGAAAGATATTATTCTCGTTGGATTTACAAGAGTCCGTCCTTCGAGCCAAAGGAATAAAGATGGGACGACGAAATATTTGGGAGATTACGGCGTGTTACCTACAAGGCTGGCTTGCTTCAATATTAAAGAGAACAAATTATTATGGGAAAAGAATTTAGAGGTAAGTGGATTAAATGCGATTTATTCCATCAATTGAAACAAAAGAAACGAACGGGGTGTGCTTAATGCTTCCAAGAAAAAATTCCTTTAATCATTATTACCGTAGAAATTCACTGCCGATCGCAGGTGCAAGGATTCCTCCGGTACCTCAAAAGCAACGTTTTAAGCTCGTCATTCCAGATCCGCGGTTAAAGAACGTGCTTGATAAATTTACAAAGGGGGGGTAAGGTTGAATATCTTAATAGCAACAGTTTTTCCTTTACCGGGAGGAGGGATATGGTCGTTTGTTTCCAATTTGCAGAAAAGCTTGATAGAAGTCGGACACAAGGTAGATATTCTTTGCGGCAACAAATTTAACTCCAGGGTTGAAATATTGGGAACCAATAAAGTTGTTGATTTCATGCCCTTTCGACATGCTGTTAATGAACAGTTATTAATGAATTGTCCTGGTATAACAAAAGATTCATGGGTTTATCGTGCAGAGATGAATCACTACCTGTTTGAACAGGCAGTATCGAATATCGATCTTCGAAAGTATGACATTATCCATACACAGGATGTGATTGCAGCCGCTTCTATAAGCAGAGTAAAAAAAACTGGCACTCCACTCGTCACAAGTGTTCACGGGTTCCTATCAGGTGCGATATTTCATCAAATTAAACCGGTGAACCAATGGGAAAACAGCAGGATCTGGAGCTCATTCGTATTGCAATATTATAGCAGGCTTGAACAGATAGGGTACGAATCAAGTGATTATATCCATACTTCAAGCATGTGGATGCGGAGAATCATTGAAACTCAATTTTCTATTCCCTCTACCAAGATTTCCACCTATACCTATGGGTTGGACTTAACTGAATTCGTGCCGTCGAAATCGCGGGACCGTATCACCGAGAAGCCAATCATCCTCGCTGTAAGCCGTTTAGTATATTTAAAGGGACTTGAGCATTTAATAGATGCATTATCGTTTCTTTCAAAAGAAAACGACTCATGGGAATGCTGGATCCTGGGGGAGGGGGAAATGGAAAGAACGTTAAAAAACAGGGTAAATGAGCTTGGCCTTCAGAATAAGATTCTCTTTCGTGGAGTCAAGAAGAATCTTAAAGATATTCTTCAACGTGCTGAAATGGTTGTTCTTCCGAGTCTGCAGGAAAATCAGCCCTTTGCTGTTATTGAAGCTCAGCTGATGGGAGTTCCTGTAGTTGTAAGCAATGCCGGGGGACTGCCGGAAATGGTGGACAATGGCAAGAGCGGATTTATCGTGGATAAGGGAAATAGTGTTGAACTATACAAAAAAATTCGCTTACTTCTAGACAATCCTTCTGTTAGAGATCAGATGAGTCAATATTCATTGTCTTATGCAAGGAGTAAGTGGAATATCAACAACACTCGCAAACACACCCTGCAAATGTACAATAAAGCTTTAATCGGGAAGAAGAGCCTTAAGTAGCCAGGATTGTTTGTAAGGAGGCGGTGGCCGTGGAAAAAGAATACGCCATCAATAAATTAACAAAAATTATTGAAGCCCCTCTATGGGTCAAAGGATCATCTACTTGGAAGATTTCATAAAAAATTTACCGGATCGAAATCAGATATAACGTAACACCGACCCCTGATCTTCCATGATGACTTCCATCATAAAAATGAAAATGAAATTGAAGAACTAAAATGAGGGGTGGATGGCAGTTGAATGATAAGGAATTATCGAAATGCCTTTGTAAACTCACATTTTTCTTTTCTAACAATAAAAGGAGAGGTGATTATGAAAATCTTAACCGTACTCGGAACAAGGCCTGAGATCATCAGGTTAAGCCTTATAATGAAAAAGCTCGATCAGCTGGCCGATAAGCATGTAATCGTCCATTCAGGACAGAACTTCACTCATTCATTGAACGGTGTCTTTTTCAAGGAATTGGGGATAAGAAAACCGGATTACATCCTTGCAAGCAAACAACAATCTCTCGGGGAACAGCTTTCTTCACTTTTTGTGGAACTTGAAAGAATCCTCATCAAAGAAAAACCAGATAAGGTGCTGGTGCTTGGAGACACAAACAGCGGACTGAGTGCAATTCTTGCAGAGAGGCTGATGATACCAGTCGTTCACATGGAAGCAGGTAATCGTTGTTTTGACCTGAATGTCCCAGAAGAAAAGAACAGAAAAATTATAGATGCAGTATCTTCATTTAATCTTGTTTACACTCCCTACAGCAAAACGAATTTATTAAAAGAGGGGATGACACCAAGTAAGATCATTATAACGGGTAATCCCATATACGAAGTGCTCATGCACTATGATCAAGAGATAATAAAGAGTTCGATACTGCAGGATCTCAATCTTCAAGAACAAGATTACTTTCTTGCGACGATCCACAGGGCAGAGAACGTAGACAATTCTTCACATCTCAGGACCATTACGAACGCTTTAAACAAGATTGCTGATCAATACAATAAGAGAATCATCTTCAGTACTCATCCCCGCACCAGATCAAAGCTTTCAGACTCCATCAAACTTCATCCACTAATCGAATTGCATGAACCGTTCGGATTCTTTGACTTTATTTCTCTTGAAAAAAATGCATACTGCGTATTGACAGACAGCGGTACAGTTCAGGAAGAATGCTGTATTTTCCATGTTCCTGCAATCACTGTAAGAAAAACGACAGAGCGGCCGGAAACAGTAGATTGCGGGAGTAATTTCGTTTCCGGCTTGAATGAAGACGCGATCATAAGCGGAGTGAAAGTAATGTGTTCAAAACCGTCAGATTGGAAATGTCCGGCGGAATATCTTGATAAAAGTGTATCAGATAAGGTCATTAATATTCTCTTAGGGGGTTCGGAAATTGTTTACTAATAAAACGATTTTAGTTACAGGGGGTACAGGCTCATGGGGAAATGAACTGGTTTCCCAGCTGCTGGAAAAAAATCCGAAAGAAATTCGTATTTACTCAAGAAATGAAACAAGTCAGGTATTAATGAAGCAAAAGTTTGAAAGTGATCCAAGATTGTCCTTTGTGATCGGGGATATCAGGGATAAGGAAGCAGTGAAGGAAGCATGTGAAAATGTAGAATACATTTTTCATCTGGCTGCTTTAAAGCATGTCCCGGTATGTGAGTTTCAGCCGTTGGAGGCATTAAAGACAAATGTGATCGGAACTCAAAACGTCATCGAAGCTGCAATAGAAAATAAAGTGGAAAAAGTCATCAATATATCAACTGATAAAGCTGCAAATCCTTCGAACTTCTATGGTTTTACGAAAGCTATGGGTGAAAAACTCATCATAAATGCGAATGTATTGACGGACAAAACGAAATTTGTTTGTGTGCGTGGCGGAAATGTTCTGGGAACCAACGGAAGCGTGATCCATGTCTTTAAACATGGCATTAAGAATAAGCAAAGGATCGGTATTACTGATAAGAAGATGACACGTTTTTTTCTCACCATAAAAGATGCGATCAAATTATTGTTCAAGGCAACTTATGAAAGTCACGGAGGAGAGATCTTCGTCATGAAAATGCCGACTTGTAAAATCCTTGATCTTGCTCAGGTGCTTATTGATGTCTATTCACCAGATAAAGAGGTCATTGTGGAAGAAGCGGGGATACGTCCTGGAGAAAAACTTCATGAGCTGCTCCTGACAGAATTCGAGAGTCATAACACAATTGTCTATGATAATGAATATTTCGTCATTCTTCCAACCATACCGATCAAGGGGTTAACCGAGTATTATAAGGATCATCCCAAAGTAGATCTGGATACCTACTCTTCCAGCGATAACATCATAGAATATAATGAAATCAAGACCATGCTGAAAGAAGGAGGTTTTCTAGATTGAAGATACTCGTTCTAGGCGGCCATGGGATGGCAGGTCATGTCCTGGTGGATTATTTGCAAAGTAGAGGGCACCAAGTCAAGTTCACATTAAGGAATTCGGATGGAGTTGGGATCGGTCTGGACGTTAGAGACTTAGAAAAGGTAAAAAAGATAATCCTCCAAGAAAAACCCGGGGTATTAATCAATGCGGTCGGTATTCTAAATAATACTGCAGAAAAAAATGTGCAAGATGCTATTATAGTGAACAGTCTGCTTCCCCACGTTTTGGCTGAGACATTGAACGAATATGGGGGAAAACTGATTCACGTTAGTACTGACTGTGTATTTTCAGGTGAAAAAGGCGGCTATACGGAAAACGATGTTAAGGACGGTACTAACGTCTACTCAAAAACAAAATCCCTTGGCGAAGTGACAAGTGTGCCCCATTTAACAGTAAGAACCTCCATTATCGGACCCGAATTGAAACAAAATGGAATCGGACTCCTGCACTGGTTTTCTAAGCAGGAAGGTGAGATCAAAGGATATGAAAATGTTTATTGGAACGGGGTTACCACTTTAGAGCTCTCGAAAGCCATCGAAATGTTGATTATCGATGGTGTATCAGGCTTATACCAGTTATGTTCCAAAGAGAAAATATCGAAATACCATCTCCTTCTCCTTTTCAAAGAAATCTTCGACAGAAAAAATGTCAATATTACAGCCGTGAAAGAACCTAAACATGACCGTACACTCATTCACACAAGGAATGACTATTATTATCCTGTAAAAGACTACTCGGAAATGCTGAAGGAACTGAGCGATTGGATGAATAGACATTGAAAAAAGTCCTTATAACCGGTTCGGCCGGCTTTGCCGGAATACATGCATGCAGGCATTTCCTGGAGAAAGGATATGAAGTGTTTGGAATGATACGCAATCATGCTCATCCTGAAATAGGGATAAGGGAACTTTCTTGTGATCTGACTGATGGTAAAGAGGTGGAACAGATCATTGGAAATGTTGAACCTGACATGATTCTTCACCTTGCAGCCCAGAATCATAGCGGCATTTCATGGAGTGATCCGTTGACGACTGTATCCACGAATGTGATGGGAACTTTGAATCTCCTTGAAGCAGTCAGGAAGAAAAAACAGGAGGCTATCATTTTGATAGCGGGATCGACGTTGGAACATGATCCATGCAGGGACACTATCCCTGCACATCCATATGGACTGTCTAAATATATGCAGACATTGGCGGCTTCCGGCTGGGGTGATCTTTATCGACTGGACGTCCGGATTGCAAGGTCATCAAATATGATCGGGCCGGGTCCTTCTAATGGTATATGCTCCTTATTCGCAAGGAAATGTATGAAAGAAAATGAATCATTTCACTTTTCCAACTTGTTGGATAAAAGGGATTTCGTTGATGTCAGAGATGTAGTGAGTGCATATGAACATATACTGGTTCAAGGGACGACGAATCATCATTATGTCATCGGTTCCGGGAGGGATCGGACCCTTCTGGAGATTGCAAGGACAATCAAAACACTTACCGGATCAAGTATCAGAATCACAGCTGATCAATTTGAAAAAGTGGAAACCGGTCCTATCGATATTACAGGGATTCGAGGACTGGGATGGCGACCAACCATTCCGTTTGAAGTTAGTTTAGCAGATACCA
>NZ_JABMCR010000169.1 GCF_013179555.1 Bacillus haikouensis | reverse complement strand
ATTTAATCTTATTGACTTTACTTAGTCCTGAAGCATATGAAATATAATTCCCTATTCCAAGCGGGCGGGAAAGGGCAATACTCCATATACCATACTTCCTGAACCACCTCTGTGCTTTTTCCAGCTTTTTTGTGTTTTTAGTACTTGTCTTATCTTTTATCGTATGCTTGATTTTAAATCCAATGGCATACGGAATATAGCTGAAAAGGGTATAAATCAGACTGCTGATAACAGCAAGACTGATCAACTTTCCCCATGAAGGATCAAGCAGGTATCCATAGGTCAATGTGACTAATACCCCGGGAAAAGGTAATGAGGAGGCTTCTATGGCATTCCCTGCAAACAGTCCCCACATCCCTAGTTCTCTTATGGCATTCATTATAAACTCTAACATGAGTCCCTTCCCTTCACGGTTTATTTAAATGACCTTTTCCCTCTTTGGATGAGAAGAAACTCCACATAATAAATTTTTATATACATTTTATGAAATAGTTCCATTTTACGAATCCTTTTTTATTAATCCAATGAGTGCTTTCCCATCAATTCCCCACTGACCTTCAGGACTGATTTTACGGATGATGAGGTGTCCTCTTGTCACAAATTGTGCCTGTTCACTTGAAGTCCACTTCAGTTTTGCTTTCACTTTATGGCCAAAAAGGGCATGTACATCTTCTGATGGAAGCAAAGATAGTTCAGTGATCTCTAAGTGATCGATTTCATGGATCAATTGTTTGGAAATATCCTCCTCATTTTCTGTAAGGATCAGAGTAAGAAGTTTTCTATCATGCTGATTGATCGCTACTTCCAAAATGTTGATGCTTTCGTATGGATCCATATTATAAAAGTAACTATGAAGCTTTCCTCCTGCTTTTAAAATCATCAATTTATGCGCCAAATCCGGAGTAGGTGTCTTATGCGTGGTGCTGCCATAAAAATGCACACAAAAGTGCCCTGGAAATCCGTTTTGAAGAGCTCCTGCACCGTGGGGCATCCCATTCATCGAAGCAGGAATTAATCGGTCACTGTATTGAACGAGGATAGCTCTTCTATCCCAACTCCACTTATCGCTATAAATGTTTTTCATGATTTTTGTGTCTTTTTTGGTTAGGGGCTGTACATCGGCATGTTTACTGCCTGCTCTTCGCTGCACTTTGAAACTGTGACCAGTCTCTACATCAATGATCGTGAAATAAGATTTATTCGGAATCATTTCGTTTACAACATCCCACGGAAGAATCTCAATTGAAAAAGATGTCCGCGGGCCAGTCATGGCACTTTTCTCTTTTATCATTTGTGCATCTGCTTTTCCAATCACAATCAGAAAAAGAAGGAATATAAAGACCACCCTTACATAACTCATAATGAACCAAACCTTTTTTCTATAGTTTCTGAATGAACGAGGAATGAATAAGCAGTAATTATTGGAAATGACGATCCTCCGATTTTCCTACATGAATGTATATAACCTAGTTATACTACTGAGGAAGGAGTTGATATCCGATGCAGCTGGTGACAAAATTAACTTTAATCAGTCTTCTCTCATTTCCTGTTCTTCATGAAACACACGACAGTCAAATTCAAATTTACTTCCAAGGAAGCCTCCTTTCTTCATATGTAAAGAACGACCTGACATACCATGAAATAGATGAACCACTTCTTAATCCAGCCGTGACAGCTAAGGTTACGGAAGACATAAATAAAAAAGTATCGGTTCCGCCGCGTGATGCTTATTTGGATGAGGATAATAACATTAAGGAACATGAAAACGGATATCAACTAAATGAAAGAAAATTCAACAGGCAGCTGATGGATGCTTTGTTCTCAAAAGGCACAATCAGAATTGATGTTCCGTTGCAGGTCCTGCATCCCAGAGTGGACAGTGAACTTCTGTCTACGATAAGGACCCAGCAAATCGGTCATTATGTCACTTATTTTAATCGTCATAATAGTGAACGAACCCATAATATTTCCCTTGCTGCAAAAGAAATTAATAATACAGTCGTTTTTCCAGGTGAATTATTTTCATTTAATAAAACTGTGGGCAGACGGACGAAAGAAAAAGGATATAAAAAAGCTCCAGTCATTGTGAGAGGGGAGCTTTCGGAAGATATAGGCGGAGGTATTTGCCAGGTGTCGTCCACACTATACAATGCCGTCGACCTTGCAGGTGTAGAAATCGTTGAACGATATCATCACAGTAAACGGGTACCATACGTACCCAAGGGAAGAGATGCTACAGTAAGCTGGTACGGGCCGGATTTTATGTTTCGCAATTCCTATAATCAGCCCTTGCTGATTCGTTCCAGAATATACGGCGGGCAAATCAGCATAACCATCCATTCGTCTGAATTTATCAATGTAAAAAAAAGAAATATACCATCACTATCTGACAATTTGTCACAGGAGATACAGAGGTCCATTTTTTAAAACGGTTGAACAAAAATGTTTAGTCTAAGTAAAACCAGAACTAATTTGCCTTCTAACTGGCAAATTAGTTCTGGTTTTTATTTTATTCAAATTTTAGCTCTTTCCAGCGGTTGATTGGAGTGCAAAACGAAGACTCCTGCGGGAGAAGCGTGTTAGGCAAGCTCCGGCGGCTAGAGGCTCGAGACATAAGCCATGCCATCCCAAAAGCCAAAAAGCGTCTTTATGGCTGCACTGACTTATGCTTGTCGCCTCTGATCGAGCCGCTTCCGCTTTTCTGCTCGCAGGGAGGTACGACTGAGGAGGCTCACCAACCGCCCGCGGAAAGCGAAGTCTTGCATGGAAATCAACAGCGGTATTAAGATACACTGAAATTGTTCGTTCTTCTTTATGTCGTGGTTTATTCGTTTTGTCTTTGCCTCATCCCGCTTCAGACAATTACCCATTAAACTCCAAAAACTCTATCCTATTTCCAAACGGATCAGAAACAAAAAAACGGGTCCTTCCTTTTATAGGAGTATCTTCTTTAACCTGAATTCCCTTCTCGATTAGGTTATTCCGAAAATCATCCAAACCTTCTACAAGTAATCCGGGATGAGCTTTTGTTGCAGGTTTAAAATCCGGTTGTACACCTATATGAAGTTCTTGCGATCCAAACTGAAACCAGCACCCTCCCCTCCCTTGTAAATTTTCCGGTTTTGGAATCTCACTCAATCCGATTATTTCACTGTAAAACTTTCTTGCTTCTGTCTCGCAATCTTCAGGTGCAGCCAGTTGTACATGATCAATTCCTTTAAATGATACAGCCATATTCTCTCTCCTTTAAAGTGATGCAGGTTCTACTCATTTTACCATCTTATTCAATTATAAAGTTATAAAAAAACAGCTGCAAAATTTGCAGCTGCTTCCTTTACATATTTATTGGATAGAATTGATCCCTTCCATGACAGTATTTGTTAATAATTCAAGATCTTCCACTTCGATAGTAAGTGGAGGTGAAAGAGTCAGTACATTATTGTATCCGGCGACAGTTGCCCCGTTCTTTCCAATAATAACCCCGTGTTGTTTGCAATAAGATATTACACCATTCACTCTATCCACGTCCAACGGTTCTTTCGTATGTTTATCCTTTACCAGCTCAATACCAATCAGAAGTCCTTTACCTCTGATATCACCTACAAGTTTATGTTTCTGCAGCTGATTTTTCAGAGTATTCAAGGTAGTTTCGCCAAGCTCCGCAGACCTTGCAAAGAGGTCTTCGTTCTCCATTATTTCTATATTTTTCAAGGCAAGCGCACATGCTGCAGGATTACCTCCGAAGGTATTGATATGACGGAAGTAATCATATTCTTGAGTACCTTTAAAGGCTTCATAAACCTCGCGTTTAACTGCGGTGGCTGATAACGGCAGATAAGCGGAAGTAATCCCTTTCGCCATTGTAATGATATCCGGTTTCACATCATAATTCATGTAGCCGAATGGCTTCCCTGTGCGCCCGAAACCACATATCACTTCATCGACTATCATTAGAGCCCCGTGTTTTTCACACACTTCTTTTGCAGCTTTCATGTAATCTTCTTGTGGAACCAGGATCCCCCCACCTGTAATAATTGGCTCCATAATGAGAGCAGCGATTGTTTCACTGAGTTCCCATGTCATTGCCTGGTCTATCGCTTTAACCCCTGGCAAATCGTGTGGGCATTTCCCTTCTGCTTCGTCCCTGTATGAGTCCGGTGGTGCGACATGGACAAACCCCGGTGCCAGAGGTTCGTATTTATATTTTCGCTGCGCCTGTCCTGTAGCAGCCAAGGCTCCCATTGAATTTCCATGATAGGAACGATACCTGGAAACAATCTTATAACGCTCTCCCTCTCCTTTTTGCTGATGGTATTGACGAGCGATTTTAAATGCCGTTTCGTTCGCTTCCGAACCACTGTTCGAGAAGAATATTACATACTCTTCGCCTAATAACCCGTTTAATTTTTCAGCTAGTTGAATTGCTGGCTGATGACTCTGTGTCAAAGGAAAGTAAGCCATTTTTTTCAATTGCTCATAAGCTGCTTCGGCTAGTTCTTGTCTTCCATAACCAACGTTTACACACCATAATCCGGCCATACCGTCCAGATATTTCTTGCCCTCGTTATCCGTTACCCACGAACCTTTGGACTCTGTTACCACCATCGTTCCAGTAGGACTGTACGGTTTCATGGAATGCCAGATGAATTGTTCATCCTGTTTAAGCCACATGTCTTGACCTGTCTTCTCCAATGGGTTCCCCTCCTTGTTTTCTCCTTTTAGAAATCAAATCGTGAAGTGATCATTTTCTTCCTAGTAAAGAAATTTACTCCGTCTTTACCGTTTACATGCATGTCACCATAGAAAGAGTCCTTCCATCCTGAAAAAGGAAAGAATGCCATGGTCGCTGGAACACCTACGTTAATCCCCAGCATACCCGCATCAGCCTCTTCCCTGAACTGTCTTACCGCTTTTGCATCCTTTGTATAAAGGGTCGCTCCATTTCCAAAGCGGGATTGTCGGATATACTCCAGCCCTTCATCAAGGTCATCCGCTCTGAGGAGACTCAACACAGGTGCAAACATCTCTTCTTTCGCAATCGTCATGTCAGGCTTCACATGATCAAAGATAGTGGCTCCCAGAAAATTTCCGTCCTTCATTTCATCCATTTCTTTTCTTCCGTCACGAATCAGTGTTGCCCCTTCTTCCATACCTTTTTCAATATACTTAAGGGTCCGCTCCCGATGTTCACTTCTGATGACGGGTGTCAACAGTACTTCATCGTCCATCCCATTTCCAATACAAAGGTCATCCGCCTTCTTTTTGAGAGCATTGACAAACGGTTCATTTTCCCCCACTACAACGACCGCACTGCATGCCATGCAGCGTTGTCCAGCACTGCCGAATGCCGAACTGATGATGTGTTCCGCTGCTTTGTCCAAATCAGCATCCGGCATCACTACATGATGATTTTTCGCACCTGAAAGAGCCTGGACACGCTTTCCTTGCTGAGCTGATTTTTCATATACGTATTTCGCAACAGGCTGTGAGCCTACAAATGAAATGGCTGCAATATCCTTATGTTCGATCAATCCGTTCACTACATCATGCGCACCGTGTATGATATTCAATACACCTTGAGGAAAGCCGGCTTCCGTAAACAACTCAGCAAGGCGGTTGGCAAGTATCGGTGTTCTTTCAGATGGCTTGAGGACGAAAGTATTCCCGCATGCCACTGCAAGTGGAAACATCCATAAAGGCACCATCATCGGGAAATTGAATGGCGTGATCCCAGCGACAACCCCAAGAGGATAGCGGAACATCTCTGAATCAATATCCTCTGCAATGCCGCTGAGCGTCTCGCCCATCATCAGCGTCGGTGCTCCGCATGCAAATTCCACACATTCCAGTCCACGCTGAACTTCCCCATATGCTTCTTTATACGACTTTCCATTCTCTTGAACCACGAGTTTTGCCAATTCGTCGTGATTATCAGATAACAGTGTGTGATACTTATATAGAAGTCTTGCTCTCTTCGGTACAGGAGTCTTTTTCCATGTTACCGAAGCTTCTGTTGCTGCTTTTACTGCCCGGTCCACATCTCCTTTGGTCGAGATCGGTACTCTCGCAAGCTCTTCGTTCGTCGCAGGGTTCAACACATCCACTGTCTGTGAACTTTGAGAGTCAACCCACTTTCCACCAATAAAGTTTTTTAATACTGCAACGTCTTTTTTAATGACCGTCATATAAATCCTCCTTAAAATCTAATATTTCGCTTAGAGCTTTTACCAGGTAGATAAGAGTATATAAGTTCATTATGAGAGATATCGCAAAGGCTTTCATTAGACAAAATGTAAAGTAACCATGGTTGTACATTAGACATTCTTGCCGATCATTTTACTGCTGATTGTTTTTTCACGAACTTTAACGGATGGAGATAATCGTGGGCTGACAATAAAAATTCGATAGCCAGCCGTTTATCGGAATTCATGAAATCTTCACCAAGGAGTTCTTCAATTTTTTTCAATCGATGGTAAAGGGTTTGTCTGACAATAAACAATCTCTTGGCAGTTTCCTGCTTTGACCCCTGGCAGCTTAAGAAAACCTTCAGTGTCAATAATAGGCTGCCTTCATTCTCCTCATCGTATAGCAGGAGGGGCTGTAAATATTCCTCTATCATCTCGGACAGGTTCACATTGTTATTTACAATTGATATCAAACGATAGAGATGTAAATCATCAAAGAAAAAGAAGTGGTTATCCCCAACTATTTTTGAACGGAATAATAAGCTTTCCTGAGCAGTTTTCAAGCTCAGGTGAATGTTCATCATCTCTTGTTGATACTTGCCTACAGAGATGACTGAATCTTTTTTATGTGATAAGAAATGGGACTGTTGAATTTTCTCCAGTGCCGCTTTTAACCGTTTTTTCCAATCGATCCGATCCCGGGTATCAAGCAGAATGAACAGCTGGTCGCTGCCGCATTTCTCTGGAAGCCCATGAAACCCCTGCTGTTCAAAAATACTTCTTGCCACTAAGTTGAAATAGGTCAAATCCTGGGGTTCACTTTCTTTCTCTTCACTAAAAATACAAACGACTCCTCCATGGAAATCCAATTTCAAATCCCGCAAATAGGCATCCAGCCGCTCATTGGATTGTTCTCCTTTCAGCCAGGACATTATCCACTTGGATTCTTCCATTCTCTTTTTTTCATCAAAATATAGTTCTCTCATGATAAATTGGGCCAGTGCCGTGGAAGTCCTGTCCAGTATTAACATTTCATATTCACTGAAAGGATGATCATTTCTGAAAATCGAAAGCTCTGCATATTCCCGGTCAAAGAGGATAACCTTCGCGGTGGTAAAATACCCATTCCCTCCCCCGATATGTTCCTGGTACCATTTTCGGATTTTCATTTCTTCCGAACGCCTCAAAGGAGGATGGATTTCCGGTTCCTGTTCTTTCACCTGGAAGATTATAGGTAATTCCAGTTCCTTATGTAGGATATTCAGTATTCCCTGCAATTGATTGACACTAAGCAGCTTCTTATTGAGCAACTGGGCATAGTCGTCCAGCTTTTTGATCATTTCATACTGTTGATTTATGAGCACAGAATGAATATCCTGAGTAATACTTACGAAAGGTACCTCTTTTTCAAATACAATGACCGGAAAGTCATGATGATCAGCCAGCTCCAAGACACGTTCAGGGATCTTTGAAATATTTGTGTCAAGTTCGATGCACAATGCAGCTGCATCACTTTCAATAAGTTGCTTCAGCAGGCAAAGGAACGCTGATTCTTCTTTTAGGGCCAATCCCGTCGTCAATATCAATTCATTGCCATTAAGTAAATTTTTGATCGAAGTAACTTCAACGACATGTACCCATTTCACCTGGCGATGAAGCCCGCTTTGACCGGCTATTACTCGTGAATGTTCAAAATATCTTCTGGAAAGAATTGATTCAACCGAATGATAATAAAGATTCTTCATCATACTCTCCTTCTTATGGCGTGATAGGTTTGAATGTATAGAGATAGGTAAATAAAAAGGATTGGCGTAACCAACCCTTTACTCTTCTTTTGTGGGGATTAATATGTGGACCTCCGAATGGCAGGTCATCAACCATTCTTCTTCCGAAATTTCAGTTGAAGACAAGAAAGTTAACATCCACTCGACTAGATCATCCGGTGTATCCAGGATAGTTGAATAAGATTGAAGTTCCTTCATTTTGTTTATATTTTCATTGCCCTGCTCAGGCAGGTTCTTCATTTATCCCCCCTCCTCTTATGAATGAATCAAAAGATTGGAAAAATACTTCCTTGCATTTGCCGTTTGCACATGGAGTGTTACACTGCGTTTATTTTCTGAGTGTTTGAATAGTACAAATGCTCCGCTTAAATTTTCGGTCACTCTTTCAATCTTAAATCCCTTTTGAATGAGAAAATCAATTTTATCCCTTTCAGTTAAAAACTCTTGATATTCCGACATCTGTTTCACCCACTCCATTCTTTAATCCGAGATTGCCAGACTTCTATAGAACACTTTCATGGATTCTATAGAAGTCTTCTGGACTATATTGTGAGACTTGTACCTGTCTGGGTTCCCTCCACTGTTTCTTCATTCAGATCTATTTCCCAATCACGGCCAACTGATATACCCAGATACTTATCGTCATCGGGATCAAGCAATTCCGCCTGTTCATACTTCTTATACCACCAGTACTTTGCCAGGAAATAATAACAAATGGCACCGGCTCCGAATCCGACAATGAATGAAAAGTTCGGTACATAATAAGAAGCAACAGCACCGATAATCCATGAAATGAAGCCGGCAAGATTGATCCCGTTCATATACCTGAATTGGCCCTCATTTTCATAGAGAGCCGGTACATTCACTCTTCGTTTTCTTATCATGTAATAATCTGCCACTAGTATCCCGACAATTGCCGATAAAATACCCCCTATAAAAAGCAGAACAGGGATAATCACACCAAACAGATTCCAAGGCTGTACGATTGTTCCCACCACTCCAGCAGTTAAAACGCCTGCCCAGAAAGGAAACTTTGGACCTCCTACATTAGAAAAGATAGTAGCTGCAGGTACAACATTGGCTGCAATATTCGTGGACCATTGAGCCAGGACAATCATTAGCAGTAAAATACCCAGAATCAGACCGCTTGCTGCTTCCTGTAAGGCAATGACGGGATCATAATTCAATACGGCAATATATGAAACCGCTCCGATTAAAACCATGAATGTCTGTGTTAGAGGCAATGTAATCAGGTTCCCGATCAAGGAACTTTTATTTCGTTTAAACCAATTCTTCTCATGACGGGGAGCCTTCATGAAACGTGAAATCGACGGAATATCCGCTGCCAACGTAGCCCAAAATCCCATATTGCTGAATATGACTACCAGAAATGCAGTAACGGCGGCTCCCCCTGTGACAGGACTTTCCACCCAGCTCCAAATATCACGACCATGAGCTGCTGCCGAGTCAGACAGGGAAGAATACATCCATACTGATATGATGATAATCACAGGAGCTGCAAGGTCGGCAAACCGCTCTACCGCCTTTATCCCTAAGGCCGTGTTAACTAATTGAAGAAGGGCAAAT
>NZ_JABMCR010000168.1 GCF_013179555.1 Bacillus haikouensis | reverse complement strand
CCTTAGCATCCGAATGAAAGCATTTGTACCAGCATTAACCCCGCTGATCTTGTCTTCATTCTCAAGCACAGACGAGAAAGCCATCACGTTAGAATCCAGAGCGTTTACAGCCCGGACCAAAAAAACAAGCCTGCACCATTTGGAAAAGACGAAGAGTGATCATTTGGTAAGAGCAGTGTTAGTGATTGTATTTGTTTCAATCTTGATCTGGAGGTTTTTCTTATGAGTGGAATTGAAATTAGGAATCTATCATACCAGTATCCTACCGGCAGTGAAAAAGTCCTGTATGATCTGAATCTTACGATTGAAAGCGGGAAGTTCTATGCGCTCGCCGGCGTGAACGGCGGAGGGAAGACAACGCTCTGCAATGTGATCCGGGGGTTCATTCCCCACTTTTTCAAAGGAGAACGAACTGGAGAAGTGCTGATTGATGGGAAGGATGTTCAAGATTGGGATCCAAGTGACCTTGCTCAGAAAGTGGGCTTTGTGTTTCAAAATCCATTTACCCAGATCAGCGGCGTGAAGGAAACGGTCTTTGACGAGATCGCTTTCGGATTGGAGAACCTGGGGGTGGAAGTGGACGTCATCAGACAGAAAGTTCAAGACATCATTCAATTGCTGGGCATCGAGTATATCCAGAACAAAAACCCGAATGAGCTGTCAGGCGGACAAAAACAAAGAGTGGCCTTAGCGTCGATTATCGTCATGGAGCCGGATATTCTCATTTTTGATGAACCGACATCACAGTTGGATCCACAAGGCACAGAGGAAATATTTAGAGTAATCGATATTATGAAGAAAAAAGGAAAAACAATTATTTTAGTAGAGCACAAGATCGAGTTAATTGCTGAATATGCAGATTATGTGATCGTTCTTCAGGATGGACATATTAAGAAACAAGGAAGAACGGAAGATGTGCTTTCTGAAGAAGATACACAGGACTATGGTTTAGGATTAACCCAGTATACGCTATTAGATTTACAAATGCGGAAACACAATATGCCTACAGAAAGAATCCCGATTACTGAAAGAGACTCCGTTCAAGTGATGAAACATTGGATGGAATTAAAAGGGGTGAAATCATGAGTTATTTAACTTTAAATGACGTTACCTATTGTTACCCCAATGGTTTTAAAGCGGTTGAAAATGTCAGCATGTCTTTCGAAAAGGGCGAATCAGTAGCCATTGTTGGACAAAATGGTGCCGGGAAAACGACAACAGTGAAAATGATGAATGGATTAACAAAGCCTACACAGGGTGATGTGATGATCGATGGTTTGAATACAAAAGACTATACAACAGCTCAGATATCTAAAAAGGTAGGATATGTTTTTCAAAACCCTGATGATCAAATATTTCACGAAAATGTAAAAAGTGAAATTAGGTTTGGGCCTAAAAATCTTAGATTTTCAGAGCAGAAGATTGAAGAAAACGTCATGAAGGCAGCAGAACTGACAGGGATTGTGCCATTCTTAGATATCCATCCGTATAACTTGCCTTATTCCATGAAGAAATTTGTCACAATTGCCTCGGTCATTGCGATGGATACAGATACGATTATCCTGGATGAGCCGACAGCCGGTCAAGACTCACTGGCCATTAAAAGATTGGGATCCATTATTGATTCATTAGTTAAAGAAGGGAAAACGATTATTACCATTACACATGATATGGAATTTGTCGTTAATAACTTTGACCGTGTCATCGTGATGGCAAATAAGAGAGTCGTTCAGGATAGTCATAAAGAAGAGGTTTTCTGGAACCATGGTGTCCTAGAAGAAGCGATGTTAAAACAGCCTCATATCAGCCGGTTATGTCATACATTAAATCTCAAAGAAAAAGTACTGGATATCAATCAAATGATCGATGTTCTAAAAAAAACTTCAGGTAAGGTAAAGGTTACTCTGTAAACATACCAATATGAAACTCTCTGACTACTAAAATAGAGGAGAATCGATATGAAAATAGGAATTATTCACGCAACGTGTAATGCCGTACCAGCCTTGAATGAAGCCTTCAAGCAGTTGGCACCGGATGTAACGGTTTTAAACTTTGTTGACGAACATATACAATTTCATGCTAACCAAATTAATGGAATCGATGACAAATCATTTCGGGATTTTGTCAATATGGCCAGTAAGGCACAGGAAGCGGGAGTAGATGCGATTATTGTAGCATGCACCGTATTAACCCCTGTAGTGGATGCTGTGAAGCCATTTATATCAGTACCGATCTTTGCGGTAGATCGCCCGATGTTAGAAAAGGCAGTTACCCATTATACAAAAATAGGTGTTGTGGCAACGACTGCACCATCCGGACCGGCAACAAAAGCGCAATTAGAGAAGCTTTCCGATGAATTGGGCAGGGAAGTTGAAGTTGACACGCAAATCAATACGCAGGCTATGACAGAATTGAAGGCTGGGAATGAGGAAGAACATAATCATCTGAATCGTCTTGCGGCAGCGGAATTGCAAAAAAGAGGATGCGAAGTCATCATTCTTGCCCAGATCACACAGGCATGTGCAGAAGTTGAAACGAGTACATTAGGACTCCCGGTGTTAACAAGTCCGAAAGAAGCGGTAAAAGTGGTAATCAGTGCATTAGAACAGGATAAAGTAAACGCTTAGATACGGAAAAATTCAAAAGTGAGAAATAGTCAATCACAGTGCTTCTTCGTTTTTTAGCTCTTAAAATATCAAACAATAAGGAGAGATTTCAATGAAAGTAAGTTTTATTGGATTAGGCGTAATGGGCACCGGTATGGCATTCAATCTCGCAAAAGGTGAAAAAGAAGGGGAATATGATTACCTCGTTTGTGATGCAAATCCCGCAGCATTAGAGCAATTCACGACACAAGGGATCCACACCACTACGAATATCCTGGATACAGCAGACAGTGATTATCTCTTCCTCTGTCTGCCGGACTTAGAGATTGTAAAGAACGTGATTGTCGGTGGAAAAGGCCTGCTGCACCATATGAAACCGGGACAGACGATTGTCGATTTCAGCACGATCAGTTATTTGGGGGCAGTTGAAATCGCAGAAACCTGCAGGGAGAACGAAATCGAATATATGGATTGCCCGATTTCCGGCCATCCGAGAACCACTGTCGATGGAACGCTTACGATCATGTGCGGCGGGAGGGAAGAACTGTTCAACAGCATTAAACCGATGCTGGACCGAATGGGGAAACAGATTCTCTATATGGGGGATAATGGGGCTGGACAATTGACGAAGATGATTAATAACTGCGTATTGAATATTTGCTGTGCAAGCTTCAGCGAACTATTGCCGGTCGGCGTGAAGCTCGGGTTGGATCCGGAAAAACTCGGTGACGTATTGATGACGGCAACCGGATCAAGTTTTGCGTCAAAAACATTGATTCCAAAGGTGCTGGAAGGGGATTTTGAACATAGTTTTTCACTTGAACGGGCTTATAAAGACATGGAAAGCATGAATGAAGTATTGATGAAATACCAAGTACCGCTTCCAACCTTGAGCGGAACCATGCAAACGTATCAACTTGCATTACAAAACGGACAAGGTGATTTCTACAAGCATGCAATGATTTGTTACTTTGAAGATTTATTGGGAGTAAAGGTACGTAAGAAAAACTATGAAGAAGCGGAAGCTGAATTAGTAAAGTAATACGTAAAAAAATAAAGTAAGGGGGTGAATCGATTGCGCTTTGGTGTGATTGCAGATGATTTTACCGGTGGCAGTGACATCGCTTCTTTCTTTGTGAAAGGCGGCCTCAGTACCGTTTTATACACCGGAGTACCTGATATTGAGGAGGCGCCGGAGGCAGAGGTATGTGTAATCGCCTTAAAAACCCGTACTCAACCCCCAAAAGACGCTGTCAAAGATTCACTTGAGGCGATAGGCTGGTTAAAAGAGCAAGGTGCACAACAGTTTTATATCAAATATTGCTCTACATTTGATTCTACACCTGAGGGAAATATCGGCCCAATTTGTGATGCAGTAATGGAAGAGCTGGACGTTCCTAATACAATTCTTTGTCCTGCGCTTCCGGTAAATGGACGTATTGTTAAAGAAGGATGTTTATATGTAAATGGAGTTCCATTGCATAAGAGTTCAATGAAGGATCACCCGCTTACACCAATGTGGGATTGTGACCTGGTTCATTTAATGGATGCGCAAAGCAAATTTCCCAGTGTAAAAATGTCAGGCGATTTAAACAAGGAAGAAGTAAATGAACGAATTTCAAGAATAATAGCAGAGCATTCTCATTTTTATATCATACCAGATTACGAGACAGAGGAAGACGCGGAAAAGCTGGTACAGTTATTTGGAGAGCTCAAACTCATAACTGGTGGAAGTGGCCTTGCATATCCTTTGGCGAAAATGTACAAGGAAAATGCGGAAGCGGATGGCTTTGAACGATCTCATTCACCTGCGTTACTATTAGCAGGAAGTTGCAGTGAAGCGACCCGAAACCAGATTAGAGAATTTGAACAATCAGGCGGCAAAACCTACTTTATGGATCCTCTTAAATTGATTTCAGGTGAGGAGAAGGTCGAAAGAATTTGGAATGTGATTTCTCAAAACAAAGAAGAATCCATTCTGGTTTACAGCAGCGACACACCTGAGAAGGTACGGGATATTCAGCAACGAGGGAAAGAAGAAGTTGCAGGAAGATTAGAAAAAGCAACTGCAGATTTAGCAGAACTTGCTGTTCAAGCCGGGTTTCACAGAATCATTGTTGCAGGCGGAGAAACGAGTGGAGCGGTGGCAAAAAGGCTTGGGTACAAGGGATACCATATTGGAGATAGTATTTCACCAGGTGTGCCCATCATGATACCAATAGAAGATAGTCGTATTCGAATGGTGTTTAAAAGCGGAAACTTTGGAAAATCTGACTTTTTCCTTCAAGCGTTATCTTTAACATAAGAGGGAAGTGGAAAATATGGATCAAACATTAGATCAGAAGATTCAAGATGCTATTTGGGTTGCCAATAGTCTCTTTCAACGCGGTAAAGCAACTGGGAGTGTTGCGAACCTGAGTTTTCTGCATGAAGGCAAAATGTACGTGACTGCTACTGGAACATGCTTTGGAAATTTGAAACCAGAGGAGTTTGCTGTACTGGACATGGATGGCGTTCAATATGATGAGACAAAACCAAGCAAAGAATGGCCGTTACATTTTTCGGTATACAAAGCAAAACCGGATACTGGTGCAGTTCTTCATGTGCATAGCACGTATAGTGTGCTTTGGAGTTGTCTGCCTGACCTAAATGAATCGGATTGCATGCCGGATCATACTCCATACCTGAAAATGAAACTGGGAACAGTCGGCTTAATTCCTTATGAAAAACCGGGCAGTCAAGAACTGTTTCACGTGTTCGAAAAACGCGTACATGCGAGTGATGGATGGCTGTTGAGCCATCACGGCCCGGTAGTGCCGGGAAAAAGTATCATGGAAGCATTTTTTGCATTGGAAGAATTAGAGGAAAGTGCGCACATTGCCTGGGAGCTTCGAAAAATTAATACAGAGTGACTAAGTACTTTTGTCACACTTTAGAAGATGTGAAAACAATGTTGCATATTATGCTAACTGTTTTTGCCCGGGGATGAAATAGAAGCGAAGTAGTTGAAAATATAGAACATTAAAAGTCACTTCCTGCAAAAAGGAAGTGACTTTTAATGTTAAGAAAACCGGTCAGAGGCACATCAGCCACTGACCATTTTTTATGAAATTAAGATTGTTTTTCGCCTGAGAATTGCCAACCATTACACTTAATTAGAAGTTTGTACTCCACAACAAAACCTGTTACCTGCTTGGTAACGGGTTCTGTTTAGGATTACAAAATTGCATTCTACACTGTAAAATGTGTAGTAATTGCAGATGCATTTACAGCTAATCTTACCCGACAAAGTGAACAAAAGCGGAACCCCTCGAGCCAGATGAAAGAATCAGTAACATTGGATTATTTAATAAGGGGAGAAATTTCTCTTAATGAGGAAATGGAACTGAAAACAGTTAAAATAAAGGGAAAATTTACTTCTATTTACTTGAAAAACAATAAGTTTGGGGATCTGTGCAAGATTAGAAGGAATTTTCCCCCTTATTTACCCCTATCCAAGCGAGCTGCAGCAGAATAGCGGGAAAATTTCCCCTTATATATATCTTAGTTACTCTATAAAGGATACGGTATCCTGTGCATTCAAAAATCCCCAACCTGTACTTTAGTTTAATAAGAATTTACCTCATTTTAACATCTTTCAACTTTGAAGACTAAGCTAAAACGTTAGCCAGATTATAAAAACATTGTAATTGAAGCGTCCAGAATGTTCTGTAACGCTTCAATTTTTGTGCAGTTTGGTAACAAGTTAAGAACCCGAATTACTTAAAAAGCTAGTTATATCCAATAAAAAAAGGGTTGCAAAATCATTACGATTTGCTTCCCTTTCCAACAAAATCTATTATGCTGCCTGGCTGCTTTTTTTCTTTGAAAGAGTGTTTTATATACACAAGTGAGTGTCATAAGGTAAGCGTTTTCATTCAACCTATTCTACTGGCCAAGAATTCTCTTTACAATAAGAAGTAACAAGGGAAGGGGGAATGAAATTGACAAAGAATCAAACAATCAATCAGGGCCGGCCTGATCGGGCTTGGCGGAATGGCCAATGCCCACCGGAAGATGATCTCTGAACTGGGGCATCTTCAATTGAGCTCCCCATGCGAGCAGATATTATTAAAGATCTGAAAATCCTTAAAACCTCCTCGAAGTAAACTTAAACGTATACTTCTCACTTCTAAAATACAATTTTGTATACTCGAACAGGGTGCCGTCTTCCAGGTACGCGCACAGGTTCATGGCGAGGCAGGATGAATCTTTCATCTGCAGGATCTCCCGAAGCTCCTTGCTTGGTATATGGGGGAGGATTTCTCCCTGCCGTTCTTTGATTTTGTATCCTTTTTTCTCCACGTATTCGTACTTCGAACGAGTCATCACTTCGACCGATAAGTCGGGGAACAGTGTGACAGGCATGTAGGTTTCCTCGAGGATCATCGGTTCTCCGTCCCCGCTTCTTAAGCGTCGGATAAAGAATACTTTCTCATTGTCTTTGAGGTTGAGTTTTTCTTTTATGGGCTCCGCCGGGAGTTGCATGGAGAATTCGAGAACCTGATTGGATGGGACATGGTTCAGGCTTTCCATTTCTTCTGTGAATCCCTGCAGCCGGTAGATATCGTGTTCGATCTTAGGCTGCTTCACATACGTTCCGCTTCCTCTTACTTTATACAATATCCCTTCATCCACCAATAATTTTATCGCCTGCCGGATGGTGACTCTGCTGACGTTAAATGACTCCGAGAGCTTCTGCTCTGATGGAATGGCGTCATCTTTGTCGAGGTTATCGGATTGGATTTGTTTTTTGATTTGATTGGCTACTTGTTTATATAAAGGAGTATGAGTGTTCAATGTTTTCCACCTTTTTAGATTGATTGGTTATATGGATGTGTAATACCAATATAAAACAACTCAGTGTTTTTTTCACCTCCTAATTGAAATTAGTTAGATTAATACATAAATAATACATATTTATCTTGAATGTTCTTTATAGTTGTATTATATTTGTATTAAATATAAGAAAGAGGGAAGGAGCATTTATGAAAAAACAGCGATTAGTCATAGCCGGTAGTGGAAGCACGTACACGATGGGGATGATGATGAGTTTAATAGAAGAGAAAGACAACTTTCCTTTAAAAGATCTAGTATTCTATGACATTGATGAAAAGCGGCAGGAACGGAACGCCAAAGCAACGGAGATCCTCTTTAAAGAGAGATACCCGGAACTCGAATCCTTTTCCTATACGACGGATAAAAGAGAGGCGTTTGAAGACGCAGATTTCGTTTTTGTCCAAATCCGGACTGGCGGACTGGCCATGCGTGAAAAAGATGAACAGATTTCTCTCAAACATGGAGTCGTCGGTCAGGAAACGTGCGGACCGGGCGGAATGGCATACGGGCTCAGATCCATCGGGGATATGATTCAGCTTGTCCATGATATCCGTGAGCATGCCCCGAATGCATGGATATTGAATTATACAAATCCTGCAGCCATTGTGGCGGTGGCGTTGAAAAAAGAATTTCCTGAAGATGAACGATTATTGAACATTTGCGATATGCCGATCGCCATCATGATCAGCTACGCAAAAATGTTAGGCCTTGAGGTCTGGGACATCGTGCCGGAGTACTTCGGACTGAATCATTTCGGCTGGTTTACAAAGATTTATGATACGGCAGGAAACGACCATACGGAACGGCTTAAGGCGAAGATCATAAAGGAAGGGTTCGTTCCTGAAGACAAGGAAATTGCCAATGATGTATCGTGGCAGAAAACCTTTGAACAGGCAAGAAAGATGCTGATGGATTTTCCGGAGTTCCTTCCGAATACGTATCTGCAGTACTATCTATACCCGGATCAAATGGTAGAGAAAGAGGATCCAAATTGTACACGTGCCAGGCAGGTGATCGACGGCAGGCAAAAGCGTGTTCACGATATCTGTGATGGGATCATTGAAAAAGGCACAGCGGAAGATGCCGATCTTCATGTTGATATCCATGGTGTGTTCATGGTGAAAGCCGCTGCATCTTTAGCTTATAACTTAAACGAGCGGTACATCGTGATTGTTGAGAACGATGGAATTATTTCCAACCTGCCCGATGATGCGATGGTCGAGGTGCCTGCACTGATGACGGCGAATGGACCGAAGCCTTTTGCCATCGGGGAAATCCCTGTATTCTATAAAGGGTTTATTGAAGGGCAATATGCCTACGAAAAACTGGTAACGGAAGCTTATTTTGAAAACAGCTACGAAAAATTGGTTCAGGCACTGACGCTTAATCGTACGGTGATCAGCCCGGTAAAAGCGAAAGCAATAGTGGATGACATGATTGAAGCGAACGGCTCTTATTGGCCGACGTTGAAGTAAAAAAATCCCTGCTGTCCATATCAGGCAGCAGGATATCAGGAGGGATGAAGATGAAGAAGCTGATTATCAATGCGGATGACTTTGGCTATTCAAGAGGGGTTAATCATGGCATCATCGACTGCCATCAACAAGGTGTACTAACATCAACGACCTTTATGAGCAATATGCCGGGTGCGGAACATGCCGCCCGCCTGGCCAAGGAAAATCCTGAACTCGGTGTGGGCGTCCATCTTGTCTTGACATGTGACCGTCCGATGCTCGATACTCACCGGACCATCGTCGATGTGAATGGTGATTTCCGTTCATTGAGCTTTTATAAAGGGGCTTTCACGGTCGACTATGAAGAGGTGTATGCAGAATGGAAGGCTCAGATCGAGGCATTTCTATCGTATGGTCTAACACCCACTCACCTGGACAGCCACCATCACGTGAACTCTTTCGGGGAAATTCCCCAGGTGTTCCTGACTCTTGCAAAAGAATACGGTCTGCCTGTGCGGAACAATATGGACATTCCAGCTGAGTTTAAGACCACCGATTCTTTTTCATACTTAATTGAAACCGCTTTAAAAGATGAGAAAACACTGGATACACTCTTCGAAAAGAGTAACTCAGTGGAAGTGATGTGCCATCCTGCCTATCTGGATAAAAAGCTGATGGCGACCTCATCGTTCACGTATCCAAGGGTGGATGAAGTAGA
>NZ_JABMCR010000167.1 GCF_013179555.1 Bacillus haikouensis | reverse complement strand
GTGTCGGATATGCGGAACTTCAAATTCAGCTGATGAGAGGTCTCATTAATCAGCTGCAAATCACTGATCAGCCTTTTCGACTGCTCATACAGCTTGGCATTTTCCAGTGCACTTCCGGCTGTATAAGCAAGCAATTTGATAAACTCAATTTTTTGCTCGGTAAAATGCATGCGTGAATCTGTGCACACTTCCAAGACACCATATATTCCCTGTTTCCCTCTTAACGGTGCATACAGCATCGATTCTTCATCCAACTCGATGTTCCCGTTTACAAACGCCTGCATCGCAAAAGAATTAGCCTTTTCAAAATCAAATGACTTTATCGGGAGAGAACCGAAATCATAGCGGTCGTTGGCAAGAAGGATCCGGAATGTATCGAGGGGAAAAACCTCCCTGAGCGTCTCGATGATTTGCACCAATAATGTCTGTACGTCCCTGTTTGAATGAAAAACTTCGGTCACCTTAAACAATTCCCGGTAATGGCTTTCTTCTTCAAATACCCTTTGGATCTTCCATGAATGCTGAAGAAATTGATTACTCGCCTTCCAAAATGAAGCAAGCCATTCCGTATCAGCTGATAACAATACTTTCTGAAGCTGAAATAGAAGGACATAGGTCTCTTCTGCATCCTTTTGAAAACGAAAACCGGAATGGAAGAAAGGTTCCGGACAATTCCTGATAAAATAAGGGTCATTGCCAAAGAGCTTTTCTATGCTTTCTTCACTAAATGCTGCAGGAGCCTCCAGCTCATCCATATTCTGAATCATGCGGTATTCACGATCCCTGTTTTTATATAAGAAGGCTTTTTCAATATCCAGGCTTTCCTTTATCAGCTCTGCCCATTTATGCAGAGGTTCTGGCTGCTGCAGCCCGTTGAAAGGCTCATCATGTATCAAATCGAATAAATCAGATTTAAAAGCGTTTAAACTATCTGTTAGAATGGTCATTTTCTCACCCGTACCTTGAAAGGTTTGTGAATCTAAAGCTAACGCGATTTTGCCAGGACCAGTTCGTCCTCATTTACAACGAGCCATAAAGAATCATCAGCGGACAGCGGATGAATTTCCATTGGCTTTATATCTTTTGGCAGCTGTATTTCAATCTTATTTGGTTTTTTCGCCAAACTTACTCTATAAGTGTCTTCATCATAGTGAAATGTCTGCAGGGTCGATTGGGCGGGTCCGGGCTGCTCTGTTTGATTCAGCATTTCTAAACGATCTGAAAACAGGAACCACTGATCTTTTTTGACTTTAGCCCAAAGTCCTGCCCCGTCACTCCGAACCCTTATTTCTTCGACATATTCTTTCATCTCCACACTGTGCAGCACGTTGAAACGGTATCCATCGTCTTTTTCTATTTCATATATGACAAGAACAGTCTGATTGCCGGCCATTCTGGAGACAACTATAACGGCATTCCCTCCGGCATCCTGTTTCTTAAGTACTTGCGCAGTAACATGCGAATCACGTTTCTGCTCTGCTTCACGCGAGGACCCGGAGTAAACAAAGCCGATGATCACGACCAGCAGACATAAAGAAATCAATAAAAATCGTATGTATTTATCACGCTTTGATTCTTCCAAAAGCCTTCACCTGAATAAATTATTTGCCACTCTTTATTATAGCATAGGTAGAAAGCCATGAACGAAATTATTTGGAATTATTTAGGCAGGCAGCCGGTACGTACAGATTGAGGGTCCGGGTCATGCAGAATACCGGCTGTCACTGGTTTCCTAATGCCTTACGTTTAATCTGTAAGACTAACTGAGATATGTAAATTCGCCCGGAATCCCCTGGTATATTAGAGGGAACAATATATGTTTTAGTTTTAAACTCCTCAATATATTCCTTATAATAGTACTGCTTCTTTCTATACAAATCTCAAATACTTCCTTGACTTCTGTTCTTATGCATCATATAATATTCTTTGTGTAAAATAATGCAGCTTCAGTGAAATCCTTTATGCTCGTATTTTGTTCCTCTACTCTTTGAGGTGTATCTTGTAACCCTCTGCTGCTAGGGCGAAGGTACATGAAAACAAAATACACATAATTGTTATTCACAGGTGTTTTTATTTTACAACAAAATAAAAACAATAAAGGAGGAGTCTCTCATGGCTCGTTATACTGGTCCAAGTTGGAAATTATCTCGTCGTCTTGGAATCTCTCTAAGCGGTACGGGTAAAGAATTAGAAAAGCGTCCTTACGCTCCAGGTCCTCATGGTCCTAACCAACGCAAGAAAATCTCTGAATACGGTTTACAACTTCAAGAAAAGCAAAAACTTCGTCACATGTACGGAGTAACTGAACGTCAATTCCGTAACCTATTTGACCAAGCTGGCAAATTACAAGGTAAACACGGTGAAAACTTCATGGCTTTACTTGAGTGCCGTCTTGATAACGTTGTTTATCGTTTAGGTCTTGCACGTACTCGCCGCCAAGCTCGTCAGCTTGTTAACCACGGCCACGTAACGGTTAATGGATCTCGCGTAGATATCCCATCTTTCCGCGTACAACCTGGACAAACAATCTCAGTTCGTGAAAAATCACGCAACTTTGACATCATCAAAGAAGCTCTTGAAGTGAACAGCTTTGTTCCTGAGTTCTTAACTTTCGATGCTGACAAATTAGAAGGTACTTTCACACGCGTTCCTGAGCGTTCTGAATTACCTGCTGAAATTAACGAAGCTCTTATCGTTGAGTTCTACTCTCGTTAATCTTTGTGAAGAAAAACCCCGTCCGATTGGCGGGGTTTTTTGTTTGTCCTTTTTTAACATGGTGTTGAGTAAATTAAGCATATTTATTGTATCTTGATGAATCGGGCACCATTATCGATTTCATGGTCTTTACATGAGTTTTGGCCAATAATCTCTCGTTTAACCATAAAATAACAACCCACCCTCCCCGCCAATACCAATCACTCTCTAAACAGATGAACAAGCAGCCGTTCCCTGTCTTCGATAAATTGCTTCATAATTGCATAATGACCGGTATCTTCAAGTCTTGAATCCGTCATGCCGGATTCAGTCAGTTCAATGACCTTTGCGTCCGGATATGCCATAAGGATCGGAGAATGGGTGGAGATGATGAATTGAGAGCCTTTATTGACAAGTTCATTAATCCGGGCAAGCATCGACAGCTGGCGAAGCGGCGATAATGCAGCTTCAGGTTCATCCAGGATGTACAATCCATCCCCGCGGAAACGCTCGGTGAATGCGGCGAAGAATGATTCGCCATGCGATTGTTCATGGAGGGACTTTCCTCCAAACGAGTCAATGATCTTTGCACCAAATGCAGGCTCACTGTCCAGCTCTTCTATATTGGAAGCCACATTATAGAACGTTTCAGCCCGAAAGAAAAAATTGTCCTTCGCCCGTTCAACACCCTTTACAAGCCGAAGATAATCGTGCAGATCGGAGTGGGAATCAAAGCTCGAGAAGTTGAAATTCAGTGTGCCTCCTTCAGGATTGAACCCCAGTGCAATCGCAATCCCTTCAAGAAGGGTCGACTTCCCCATCCCATTTTCGCCTATGATATAAGTGACATTAGGATGGAAAGTTAGTTCACTGAAATTCTTCATAACAGGGAGGCTAAACGGAAATTGCTGATAAGAGGGGATGCGATCTTTTTTAAGGGAGATTTCACGGATATACTGGGTGTCGCAGGATAATTTCATTATTGGATCATTCCTTTCAAATTCTATCGGCAGGGTCTGGTGTTCTCCGGGTGTTAACCATTATTATATGGGTTTTGTTTCTCTACTGCCAAGCTTTGACCTGCATTCTAAGATTTGCCTGATTTCCTGCATACTTTTAGGTCTTTATCTAAAGAGTCTCAAGCTTTTTCTGTTATTCTATGTGGTGTTCTGCTCTCTTCTAATCTCCGTCCACTAATCTATGAATTTTGTCCAATAACCTCTCAATGTTCATGATAATCCAAATCATGCTATCCATAAAAAGAACCCTCCCACAAATAGGGAGGGTCCTCTGCTTATCTATAAATCTTTCTTCTCATCCACTGTGTCGCTGCCCATTTGTCTCCAGCTATGACAGGTGAGCCGCCGTGTAATGTAAGATCGTTCAGTTCCAGGTTATCGTAGAAGTATTCGAAGTATACGGCCATGCCCTTTTGAGGGGAGACCGAAAAGTTCAGTTTGGGGAAGTAGGTTTGGCCGCCTTCTTCCACGTCATTCAGGTACATGACGAGTGTGCTGATTCTTGGGTTGTTTACCGGCTTTTGTGATGCCGATCGGAAAAAATCAAAGTGCGCTTTGTATTCCTGGCCGATTTTATAATTCAGGACTTGGAGGCCTTCACCGTGTTCAACCGGGATGCCCATGATGTGTGAAACCCTTCTTTCAACTTTTGCGACCACGTCGTTTTCAGCTTCTTCAAAGAACATGCTGCTGCTTGTTCTGAGATCATCCACGTTTCGGGTATTGCCGATTTTCGAGCGGTTCATGCGGTCCTTTGACAGTTGGATGAGCGCATCGCATTCTTCATCACTCAGTACATTTGCCAAAACGGCAATGCATGGTTCTTCCAATCTGGCTATGATTCGAACCTCTCGATCTTCCGTTTTGATTTTATTCCCGGAGTGATGAAAAATACTTTGTTCCTTAACAGTCATTTCATTGGTTTCCATTGTCAACTTTTCCTCAACCTCTTCTAATTTATTTAATATTCCGAATACTTTATAAAAACGACGCATCCGGCAGGCAGTATTAGCGGCAGCAATAACAGCAAAGGCTCATATTATGAAGTTTTCCAGTCTCCCCAAGTTAAATTAATCAATCACATATATTGTATTTATTTTACACCGTGAAATCGAAAAAAAGAAGCGCTTTTTCATCCTGCTAATGACATATTTTCTACTAAACTTGTTACAATGGTTTTTATAAGGATAGGAGGTAGAGAGGATTGAATATTCACCTGATGATCTTTGTTTCTTCTATAAATGAACCGGAAAAGAGTGCAGCGATGATGAAGACGGTTGAATCTTTCATTCGTCCGGTAAAAGGGGACATTCTTGATGATCCCGGCTTTCATCCAGACTTCCACAATGGATATGAAGTGGTGAAAGTAACCTTGAACTATGCAGAAGGTGACTGCTGGGTTTCATTGGCGCCGCTTGCAATCGAGGTCCAGGATCTCAATATCGAAACCTATTTGGAAAACCTCGTGTCACATGGATGGCGGATTGTTGCGCCGGAAGGATAATGATAAGCAACGGGGCAGGGACAAAACTAATAAACCACGACATAAAGATGAACAATTTCAGTGTATGTTCAATACCGCTAATGATTTCCGTGCAAGACTTCGCTTTCCGCGGGTAGCCCGTGAGTCTCCTCGGCAAGCCTGCGGGGTCTCACATAAGCTACTTTTCCCGCAGGAGTCTTCGTCTTGCACTCCAATCAACCGCTGGAAAGAGCTAAAATCTAAATGTACATTGAGCAAAATAAAAACCCGAACTGATTTGCCTGTAAGAAGGCAAATTAGTTCGGATTTTACTTAGACTAAAACACTTATGTCCCACCCTCTTTTGTTTGTTTAGAAGAAGATACTCTCAATCAACAGGTAGAGCCCAGTGAAACTTAACAGCACATAGGTGAAAATCGTGAAGATCCGCTGATTGATCCAGTTGAATAGAACTTGGCCGATCAACAGACCGAGAATGAGGATTGGGATTGCTTTAAGGCTTGATTCCCAGATGATCCTGTTTGTCCCTGCAAATATAAGTTGGGTTGCCAAACTGATGAGGTAGATGAATAGATAAAACGCCAATGTCGTCGCACGCAAAACGGCTTTTTTCGTGCCGGTCCCTGCAAAATACAGCAATAACGGCGGTCCAGGCATTCCGATGCTCGTTGTCAGCACCCCTGATATCCCACCAATCATGTAGTCCCGGAGCGGCGTCCGTTTGATCCTGAATTTCAACACGAGCAACACGGTCAGGACCAGCAGCAGGATGCTGACCACTATCTTAAAGGTAGTAAGGTCATCGATGGTCATAAAGATAAATATGCCGACCGGGACACCCGCCAGACTTCCTGCAATGAATTTCTTCATTAAAACAAAATCGATGGCTTTCCTGATTTTCCAAATGAGCGCGATTGATATCAGCAACGATAGAATTAGATTGATCTGAATGGCTTCGTTCGGCTGAAACAACAGGAGTAAAAACGGTGTCGCCATGATCGAGAAGCCGAATCCTGTGCTTGTCTGCAGAATTGATGCGATGAAAATGATGGAAATAAAGATGAGTAGATGTGTCAAAGTCGTTCCCCTCCTGATTTGTCCACCTTTATTTTATCATTAAACCGAGCGGCTCCTTATCTTTCATTCTCCAAATTTATGCCATTATAACTCCTTCGGATCAGAGCTTTTGTTTATGACGAGAATCCTGTTTTGCTTAAAAAAGAAGCCCACCCGCTATATCGGACAGACCCCAGAATCTAAATCTTGTTCCTGCTACAACTCGATCTTCACCAAATCATCCACATATTTCGTTGTACTGTATCCTTGGATTTCCAGCTTTTTCGGGATGACTTTTTCACCTGTTTCGTTATTGTGGAGCTCAAAGCTTTGAACGGTTTCTAAAAAGCGCGGCTGCTCAATTTCTTCAAAAGGAAAATTCAATTCCTGAGGATTGTATTCCTTTCCATGTTTATCAACCAGGACTCCTTCCGTCCCCATTCCCATAGACATTTGGTCATACTCACTCTCCCCGGTCACATGGAATTGAAGGGAGTCATATTCCCGATTTTCCAGGTCATGGTTACTGATCACGATTTCTGTTGGAAATCCGACTTCCACTTTGTCGATCGAGATGGTACTTCCCAGATATTCAAAGGTTTGCGGAAAGACCTTGGCTTCATTGAGTTGGATGGTTTTCGGTTTTTGGACAGTCATTTGTATTGCACCGAACCGGAGGGACAATTCTTCCAGATCTTCACCGTAGAGAGAGTCAAAATGTGACTGAAATGTATTCCATTCCATATTTTCATGATTTTCTACGAACGTGCTCCCATACAGATCTGACTTTACCTTCTTATCACCAGCCTGGATGCTGTCAAAATTCAGGACTTCAATCCGCTTCTTCTCCGGCTGATCATTTTTAAACTTAAATTGCAGGAGAGTTGCTGTAGGTGCAATCGTGAGTTTGTCGAAATGCAACGGCATGCCTTCAATTTCGGTCTCTTGGTTCAGCTCATGAACGACGGAAGGGTGTTTCTTCACCGGTATTTCGAATGTCCACTCTCCATGGGCAAATTCCGGCTCTTCATAGGACCATGGGCGAAACTCACCTGGTTGATCGGGATCCCGGACCATTTTCTGCAATCTCGTGATCCTTAATTCGATGGTTCCGCTATCTTCTATGAGAGGCAGCAGGCTCATATGTCCCTGATACACGTTCTTCTCATCATGGATATCGGATGGATTGGAAGGCGGCGAATATCTTGGGTAGGCTTCACGGTTCATGATCTCACTTTCGTTCTGTACGAAAACCCCATCATGGGAATTCAGCACGTATTGGCTGTCTTTTTTCATATCGGTGATTTCATAAAAGACAAGTGTCTGCACGTCATCCGCAATCACACTTTTGATCTTGATTTTCACACCTTCACTTTCCGCTTCCAGATCAAGCCGCTCCCCAAGGTCCTGCTGAAGATAAGTACGAAGCTCTTTATTGTCTTCTGTCCATGAGTAATAGAGATTGCTGAAGCTTCCAGTGACAAAGCCGGTACACAGCAGTAATGCGAAGACACCGGCAAATGCAAGCCCGATGTTTTTACGCTTCTTTTTCTTCAGCTGCCTGCGTTTTTCCTTTTCTTCCAGCCTGACTTTCACATTCTCCATGACACCGGGAGGGACTTCAAACTCTTCTGTGATTCCGGTAAGGGTCAGCATGACATCCTGAAACGCGGCAAGATCATCCTGACAGCCGTGACAATTGTAAATATGTATTTCGAATTCAACCTTTTGCGGACGATCGAGGTCCCTCCCCAGGTAGTCGACGTAATACGGTTGGTATTCGGGACAGCCTTCGAAGTTCGAACCGTAGCCCATTTCCGACCGCAGTGACTGGATTCCTGAAAATATCCGCTCTTTGACCGAGCCTGCCTCAATTTGCAGTATACGTGCCGAATCCCCCAGGGAAAATCCCTTTAGGTATGTTAACGCAATTGCTTCTTTATCTTCTGGTTTCAGTTTGTCCAATGCATTGAATACATCCTGTCTCGGTTCAGTTCTTTTCGAATCCTGTACTTGATTCTCATCTGAAAGCTCACGGCATGTCTGAATAAAAATGGACGACGCCCAGATTTCAAAAGAGGTCTTTCTCTTAAAACGCGGCAGTTCTTCCTGAATGGTAATCATTGCTTTGTAAAAAAGATCTTCCATTTGCTGCCTGTTTCTGAGATATGACCAGCCGAGTGTATAGAAAGATTGCTGGTTTCGTTCAAACCAATCGATGATGGACTCCATGTCCTTTTCTCTGATCCTGCTGATCAGGAAGGGATCTGTCTTTCCGTTTGCCGGGATCATTTCTGTGTCCCCCTTCAATGCTTGTCTTTATCAAAAATGACGAAATAGTAAGAAAATAAATTCTATGAGTCTATGTTACCATATTCAACCACTTGATAATATTGGTTGTTATAAAAAAACAGCAGAAGTCCAATAAAATAACCTTCAGCTTTTATGCGTATCGATGATTTCGTTTTTCAAAATGGAATAGATGAGAAGGTCGTCGAATTTACCCCTGGTGTATTCGTAATGTCTGAGCAGCCCTTCTCTGGAGAATCCTTTTCGTTCCACTAGTTTTTGGGAGGGAATATTTTCGGGTTCGATCAATGCCTCGATTCTCTCCAGCTCAAGGTGATGAAAACCATAACGGATGACTGCATCCAGGGCTTCACGGGCAATCCCTCTCCCCCAGTAGTCTTTACTAAGCTCGAAGCCGATTTCCGCCCGGTGATGTTTTGGGGCACGATTCAGATATCCGCAGCTCCCTATCACCTTTCCCTCTTCCTTCAGAGTAATCCCCCATCTGATGCCCGTTCCTTCTTCATAAATGGAGTCGTACCAATTGATCTCATCCATTGCATCTTCAATGGTCTGGAAAGGGACGAGTCCCATATGTTGTACAACTTCTTCTTCAGACAGATAGGCAAGCATATCAGGAGCGTCTTCCGCGTTTACTTTTCTTAGAAACAATCGATCGGTTTCGATTATAGGGAATGGTGTGTGCATAGGTGTTCCTTCTTTCTGTTTCAGATTTGTGATGTATTTGTTTAATAAAACACTCTTAAGAAGTACTTGTTGGTAAGGTGATCTTTCCACTCACCATATTTGTATATAAACCCTTTCTTTATGCACCAAAACTCCACCTCGCCTGCACTTTCAGCGAGTTTTAGGGAAGGAGTATTATCCAGGTTGGTATGGATTACGATGAAATCCCCATTCCCTGAAAGTAAGAGCGAATGGTTCTTTTACTTCCTTTTTCCCTATTGGTTATGCATCGTGCAGCTGAATCACAATCATTCCGCCACATACTCCATGACCTTATCCATATAACTTTGCAAAGGAGGGGTTGTATCTACTGCAAGATATTTATGATCAGTTGGTTTCTTACTGTTTTCAAGGATTCGCCGAAACGCATCTTCGGAGCTGACCCTT
>NZ_JABMCR010000166.1 GCF_013179555.1 Bacillus haikouensis | reverse complement strand
CCCGAGAATAAGTGAAAGAACAAAACAAAAAGTCAGGGAAGCGATGGAGCAATTGGGTTATCATCCGAATTTCATCGCAAGAAGTTTGGCAAATCAGTCAACCAGGGTTCTGGGGCTTGTTTTGCCCGATTCGGCAAGTACTTTCTCACAAAACCCTTTTTTTCCCACAGTTTTAAGAGGACTGAGTGAGGGAGCGCACGAAAAGCAATATGCGCTTCAAATGACGACGGGGCAGTCGGAAGAGGAAATTTACGAAGGTGTTGTCCAAATGGTCCAGGGAGGACGTGTAGATGGCATCATCCTTCTTTATTCTAAAGTGGAAGATAAAGTGATGAATTATTTGAAAGAACGCAACTTTCCTTTCGTAGTAGTTGGGAAACCACATAAATACTGTGAAGAAATTACTCATGTAGACAATGATAATTTCAGGGCTGCAAGAGAAGTGACCGATTATCTCCTCGAGCTCGGACATGACTGTATCGGCTTCATCGGAGGCGATTTGAATTTGGTCGTTACAGTAGAGCGTTTACTGGGGTATGAAAAAGCGCTGAGAGAAGCTGGTCTCGACTTAAGGGATGAATATATCATTCATGAGGAATTTCTGCGTGAAGGCGGAAGAGAAGCGATCAATGAATTGATGCAGCTTGAGCACCCGCCAACCGCATTGGTGGTAGCCGATGATCTGATGGCATTAGGTGTATTGAATACTCTGGATGAAATGAATATATCTGTGCCGGATGATATATCCATTATCAGCTTCAATAACGTATTGCTGGCAGAAATGTCACGACCGCCACTGACTTCGGTTGATATCAATATTTTCTACCTCGGGAATGAAGCGGCCAAAAGCCTGATCCAAAGAGTGGAAAATCCAAAGGAACCGATCAAGCGTATCATCATCCCTCATGACATTGTAAAGCGCTCGTCCTGCAGCAGGCGTGATATAAACGCATAAAAAACGACTGAGGCTTACAATGGAGTAAGTTTCAGTCGTTTTTTATTTGGATAATGGAAATTGAACAATCCAATGTTAAAAGTTATCCGTTCACCACAGTGCCGCCATTCACATGAATCATCTGTCCGGACACATAGGTTGAATCTTCACTTGCAAGATAAACATAAGCCGGTGCTAATTCATACGGCTGGCCAGCTCTTCCCATCGGTGTATTGGCACCGAATTCGGAAACTTTGTCTGCACTGAATGTCGAAGGGATGAGAGGCGTCCATATCGGCCCAGGAGCAACGCCGTTTACCCTGATACCTTTTGATGCGATGTTTTCTGCAAGCGAGCGTGTAAAGCTGACGATTGCCCCTTTAGTGGATGAGTAATCGATCAGATCCTTATTTCCTTTATAAGCTGTAATGGAAGCTGTATTTATGATCGAAGCTCCTTTCTTTAAATGAGGAAGGGCAGCTTTGGTAAGGTAGAACATTGAAAATATATTAGTCTTGAAGGTGCGTTCCAGCTGTTCGTCGCTTATCTCCTCCAGTCCTGCCTGCGGATGCTGTTCTGCAGCATTATTGACGAGAATATCAAGTTTTCCGAAATGGGAAATCACTTTTTTGATGATGTCCTTACAGAATGTCGAGCTCCCGATATCCCCTGAAAGAAGCATGCACGTGACTCCCTCTGCTTCAATAAGTTCCTTTGTCTTGTTTGCATCGTCATGCTCATCTAAGTAAGAGATCGCCACATGGGCCCCTTCGCGTGCGAAATACCATGCAACGGAACGGCCGATTCCGCTGTCCCCCCCGGTAATCAATGCAACTTTTCCATCCAGTTTTCCGCTTCCTTTATAATTTTGATCTGTATGAATCGGCTGGGGATTCATTTCATCCACTGTTCCGGGCTGATGATCCTGATGCTGAGGCGGAAAGGTTTGTTTTCCGTTTTGCTGTTGTGACAATTGAAACACTCCTTTTATAAATGGTTGGGTAGATGAACAATCGTTAGTAATACATTTTTCTTAGGTTAGTGTTTACCCGATGTGTTCAATTATTAACTTGTTTCCCCGAATTTTTTGGTGTGAAACGGTTTTTTATTGGCAGCCTTGGGGTTGTTCCATATGATGGAAGTGAGAGAATTTCTTTTACCGGGCAGATTAGAATTAGGTATAGAGAAAAAGCAGACCCGCACAGGATCTGCTTTTTTATCATAAGTTCATCATTTTCTCTGCCTTGTAGCCTATCATATTTAATAGTCCTTTCGGTGATGAGTAAGGAGGCGCATAGCAGGTTTCGATTTCCTGAAGCTGTTTAACAGTCAGGCCGCCGAATATTGCAGTGGATAGAACATCGATCTGTTTATCGACACCTTCACCTCCAACCACATTACCGCCGAATATTTTGCCGGTATCCGGACAAAAATGAACCCTGACATACACTTCCTTGCTGTCCGGGTAATAGCCTGCATGTGATTTCCCTTTATGAGTGACTGTTTTATACTTTTTACCCCGCGCTGTCAGATCTTTTTCCCCAAGTCCTGTAGAGGCAATGGTCAAATCAAACACCTTTGCAATTGCACTGCCCAGCATGCCTTTAAACGGAACAGGATCGCAGGTGATATGTTTGGCGATTATATATGACTGACGATGGGCCGGCCAGGCAAGCGGGACCTGTTTTGGACTGCCATCGATCAGATCAATGGACTCGACAACATCACCAACAGCGTAAATGGAAGGATCCCCGGTCTGCATGAATTCATTCACTGAGATGCCTCCGGATTCCCCCACAGTCAGACCTGCTTCACGGGCAAGTTTATTGTTCGGTTTAATGCCCGCGGATAAAAGGATGAAGTCAGTCTCAATGGTTTCCCCATTATCAAGTTGGATTTTGCTTGCTGAAGTTATCTGATGGAGTCCGTTCCCCAAATATAACGAAACCCCTTTGTCTAATAAGTGATGCTGGATGATTAAAGCCGTTTCTTCGTCAATCACACTTAAAACATGATTAGAGCGCTCGACGATATTTGTTTTTATACCGAGATGGGTCAGGTTCTCCGCCATTTCAACGCCGATAAAACCTCCTCCGATGATGGCTGCGGTTGAAGGTTTTTCAGTCCTTAAGTAGTTTTTTAATCTATCCATATCTCCTACTGTTCTCAGAGTGAAGGATGGAATGTGGTTAAATCCTTCGATATCAGGTATGAATGGGGAAGCACCAGTCGCTATTACAAGCACATCATAACGCTCAATATACTCACGATTGCTTGCACACTCTCTGATATGAATCGATTTCTTTTTTCTGTCGATTTTAATGGCTTCATGCATCATTCTTACATCGATATTTTTTTTAGCCTGCAATCTTTCAGGAGTATAAGCAAATAGATCTTCCCGGTCTTTAATCACCTCTCCAAGATAGTAAGGCATGCCGCAAGCTCCATAAGAAAGATAAGAAGTTCTTTCTAGTAATATGATTTCGGCTTTATCATCTAATTTTCTAAGTTGAGATGCCGTTGTGGCCCCTCCGCCGACGGCTCCGATCACGATAATTTTTCTGCTCATAGTTCTCCTCCGTGTACACGTCTTTTTAGGTATTTCAAAGCTGATGGGTATAAAAAAAGCCTAATGAGTTTATTGTACCCATTAGACTTAGTTAGATAACAAATCAGCGGAAGTTTACAAACTGAACGTCAATTGATAAGTCGGCTTCCCTTACAGCTGAAATGATTTTCTGGAGGTCGTCTTTACTTTTCCCGGTCACCCTCACCTGGTCATCTTGAACCTGGCTTTTTACTTTGACTCCTGAGTTTTTTATCATTGTATTGATTTTCTTTGCATTTTCCTTGTCGATACCCTGGACAAGCTTTGCACGTTGTCGGACGGTACCACCGGATGCACCCTCGAGTTTGCTGTAATCAAGATTCTTGACAGGTACCTCACGTTTGATCAATTTGCTTATTAACACATCTTTCAGTTGATTCATTTTAAATTCGTCATCAGAAATTAATACGATTTCTTCTCCATCCAATTTGATATCGCTCTTGCTTCCCTTGAAGTCGTAACGATTCTGGATTTCTTTAAGTGCAATTTGTATAGCGTTGCTTACTTCTGACATTTCGACTTTTGATACGATATCGAATGAACATTCTTTCGCCATATGTATTTCCCTCCAATTAATATTCTCTATTATTATTATAGACAAGCATGATTCACTCGTACAACTAATAGAGGAATAAATTACATAAAAAAACCACCTTGAGACATCAGGTGGTTCAATCAATTTGATTCAGATTGCGGTTTTACTGATTAGATATGATCCGTCTTTTTGGAATACTGATGCTTTCCGCCTTGACGGTTCAGTTCTTTTAATTTGTTCTTTTCTTCATGCAGTGCTTGATTATCTTTTGCTTTTTTATCATTATCAGAAGTGTGTGGCATTGGTTAAACTCCCTTCAATATAAGCATCTTCTTTGTTAGTATGAGGAAATGAAGAGTGGATTATGAGTGTTAATTCAGGAAAAATACAGCCAATGTACCCGTTCCTGTATGGGAACCGATCGCACACCCAATAATATTGATATAAACATCTCTTGGAGAGAACTTTTCTACGATCATTTTTTTCATTTCCAATGCGAGCTCTTCGTCATCGCCGTGACTGATAGCAATCGTCTGTCCGGAAAGGTTGGAACCGCGTTCTTCCATCAGTTCAAGTATTCTCTTTAAGAGCTTTCTTTTGCCGCGGAGCTTCTCGATCGGGACAAGCTTTCCGTCCTCGACATGCAGAAGCGGCTTGATGTTGAGGAGACCGCCAAGGAATGCAGAAGCTTTTGAAACACGGCCGCCTTTTGCGAGATAGTCGAGATCCTCCACAGTAAAGAGGTGTTCCATATGCTCTGCATGATAGTTGATGGAATCGATGATTTCTTGACGGGTGCCTCCTTCCTGTAACGTCTTTAATGCACTTTGGACAATCAGGCCGTAGCCGAGAGAGGCACACTTCGAATCAATGATGGTAAGGTCGAGGCCAGGGTAATCCTCTATTACCTGATCGCGGATCATTACGGCTGTTTGGTAAGTACCGGAAAGTTGGGATGAGAATGCGACATAAATGCCTTTTTCATCCTTTTCGGCAAGCTCGGTAAACTTTTTCAGGAAGCTTTCCGGAGATACTTGAGATGTTTTGGGCATATGACCTTCACGGATCCTGTTAAAGACCGTCTTCGGATCGATATTTAGGAGGTCATCGTAGTCCTGGCCATCGATATGTACTTTGAGAGGGAAAAACTCTATGTTGTCTTGGTCGAAGAATTCTTTTGGGAGATCGCTTGCACTATCAGCAAATAATTTTACTGTCATTATTATCATCCTTTTAACTTTACTTATAGCTTAAGTCTAGCTATTTTTCAGTTAAATGACAATCTATTCCTTTCTTAACATCGATTCAGAGTTACCATTATTCTATCTATAAAAGAGCAGTTCTTTACTGCAAGAAAATTTCTTAATGGAAATCATGGCAATTGAAGTATTGGACCAGAGTTTAGTTATGATATTTTGTGGAACATAACAATTAGTATAGGACAACAGGGGAGGTCTGTCATGAACAGGGATAACGTTCATTTAGAAGCAAAAAAGTTTTTGGTCGTGCTGATCGGTTCACTTTTGGGTGCGATCGCCATGAACTTTTTCTTAATACCGGCAAATGTGTATGCAAGCGGTTTTACCGGTATGGCACAATTATTATCAAGTATCATCAAAGAATTTACCCGGTTTAATGTTTCCACAGGTATTTTATTATTCATCTTAAATATTCCTGTAACCATTATTGGATGGAGGAAGGTTGGTAAGTCATTTACTGTCTACAGTTTCATTTCAGTATTCCTTACTTCTTTCTTCCTTGAGGTCATTCCTATTATTCATCTGTCACCCGATATTTTGCTGAATGCAGTATTCGGAGGTGTCATTGCTGCTGTCGGGGTCGGACTGACATTAAAGTGGGGTGCTTCTACAGGGGGGATGGATATCATTGCGATGATTCTCTCGCGGATGAAAGATAAGCCGGTGGGATCGTATTTCTTTCTGATGAATGCGATCATCATCATTTCAGCCGGCTTTTTATATGGATGGGAAAAGGCTTTATATACGCTAGTCACTTTATATGCCTCAACACGCGTCATCGATGCCATCCATACACGACATGAAAAGTTAACAGCGATGATCATCACGAAAAAGTCAAACGAGCTGCGGGAAGCCATTCACTCAAAGTTGATGAGGGGAATAACGACTTTACCCGCGAAAGGTGCTTTTTCAGGTGAATCAAAAGAAATGATGATCATCGTCATTTCACGCTATGAGTTGTATGAGCTCGAGCATACAATCAAAGAAGTGGATCCAAATGCATTTACCAATATCGTTCAAACAACAGGGATATTCGGCTTCTTTAGAAGAGATTAGAATGACAGGATGGATGGTTGGTGGAAATTAAAAAGGGTTGACCCTGTCTTGACAGGGTCAACCCTTTCATTTGTTATTGAAGAGTATTTAACTCGTCTTGAAGGGTGCGTAATTGGCGTTGTTCTTCAACATTGCTATTGGCATATGCAGAAGATAAGGCATTTTTTGCTTTATTGACAGATGTTTCGATATCTCCACCAGACGCCGCCGTCTCTTTTGCAGTGTTTACGGCTTGACGAGCTTCTCTGAATAACGGATTACTCATGTTATATTCCTCCCAGTGAGGAGTCCTCTACTTTGGAGGACAGCTTGTTTGCCTCTGCTTCAGCGTATGTCAAATGGTAGGGAATTCGCTCATCGTGCTTTGCTACAGCAACTTTACCTTGTTGCACAAATCGTTTGGATTTATTTCTACCCATTGCAGCCACCCCTTTTACAAGCTTAAACACAAATGCTGTGTTCTCTTGTAGTATGGCTGATATCGGTGTTGTTTACAGTAAAAATAATTCCCACTACTGCCATTAAAGGTTAAAACGATTCTGAAGGTATCTCCCAATTCCGTCTTCTTCGTTGGATAACGTAATCTCATTCGCAATTTCCTTTAAGTCATCAATCGCATTTCCCATAGCAACACCAGTACCTGCATATTTCAGCATTTCAAAATCATTGTCCTCATCCCCGAACGCAATGATACGCTCCTGAGGGATATTCAAGGATGATGCGACTTTTTCTATTCCGACAGCTTTATTCAATCCTGATTTGACAATTTCGATTACATGCCATGGGGCTGCCCATCTTCGGTGATCGATGACTTCTGCATGAACTTCATCAAGATGTGCGCGGATTTCACTCACATCTTCCTCTTCGGCATGGATCAGCATTGAAGTAGGGTTATCAGTAAGTAAATCACGTATATCACCTGTAGAAATCGATGGATTGCCCATCATGAACACGTCGATGAGTCTTTCATCATGATAATGAAGGTAGACATCATCTTTCACTTCAGCGATGATGTTTCTGAAAGGGAAGTCCTGACATGCTTCGATTATTTGCTTAGAGACATGTAAATCCATCGGTTCGTGATAAATCCCCCAGTTCTTGTCTGCAGGATGATGAACAAACGCTCCATTAAAATTAACGATTGGAGTGCCTAAGTGCAGCTGCTTATAATAAATTTCGCTGGCACGGTAAGGACGGCCGGTGGCGATCATGACTTCGTGACCTTGTTTCCTTGCGTCTGCCAACGTGTGCATGGTCTTTGGTGAAATCTTTTTTTCATCCGTTAAAAGTGTGCCGTCCAAGTCTAATACGATTAAGTGTTTTTCAAAAGAATTCATATCATTTCTCCAATTCTTTATAATGTTGTTATACGCAATATTCATGGCAAGTATGTAGAATACCTCAAATCACCACTATAAGGATAGTGTATAAGGAGAATGTGAAAGCTGTCCACATCAAGAAATTGATTTAATAAACATTTTACATGCGGTTATAAATATTATACATATTTTAAAATCTAGGATATCATAATACTGTGATCAGCGTACAGGAGGGAGTAAGTAATCATGATCGTCATTGAAAAATCAAACATAGAAGAAATACCGTGCCTTCATCTTGTGAAGGAAGAAGAAAAAGGCAATCCTCTGCCTCTGTGCTTTTTTATACATGGTTTTACCAGTGCTAAAGAGAATAATCTCCACTATGCATACTATCTTGCCGAAAAAGGCTTCAGAGTGATACTTCCTGACTGCCTTGAACATGGTGAAAGAGCAACAGGTAAATCGGAAGAGGAATTAGGCGGGATATTCTGGAAGATTGTATTAAACAGCATTCATGAACTATCTCTTCTTAAAGGGCACTTCAGAAAAAAAGGCTTGCTGATTGAAAATGGTATAGGAGTTGCCGGTACTTCAATGGGAGGCATTGTCACCCTGGGAGCTTTAACGCAGTATAATTGGATTTCTTCCGCAGTATCCCTGATGGGCAATCCATCCTATGTGAAATTTGCGAAAGCACAGCTTTCCCATCTTAAATCGACTGGTTACCAACTTCCATTCAGTGATGAAGAAGTACATGCGATTCTGAATGAATTATCTCACTATGATTTAAGTCTTCAGCCGGAAAAGCTGAATGGGAGGCCGCTGATGTTTTGGCATGGAAGAAAAGACAAGGTTGTCCCATTCCATTTAACAGAAGAATTTTACAAGAGCATACTGCCTGCATATGAAGGTAATGAAGAAAATATATTATTTATCGCGGACGATAAGGCCGAACACAAAGTTTCAAGGGAAGGTGTCATGAAACTCGTGGAATGGTTTGAAAAGCATTTATCGGCTTAAGCTTTTGTCTTCATTGATTTTCTTTGATAAGATAAACAGTAGAAGAAGAATAGTAAAGGAGAGTGTAACAATGGATCAGGATCTAAAAGACAGTTTGATGGGTGCACTTGAGCAGGTTGTTGACCCTGAATTAGGCATAGACATCGTTAACTTAGGCTTGGTATATGATGTAGATCTGGACGAAGAAGGAAAAGCGACAGTCACAATGACGTTGACTTCAATGGGGTGCCCGCTTGCAGGAACGATTGTTGATCAAGTAAAAGCGGCTCTGGGCGAGCTTCCGGAAGTAAAAGAAACAGAAGTGGATATCGTTTGGAATCCACCATGGAGCAAGGATAAGATGTCCCGCTATGCAAAAATTGCACTGGGCATCACATGATAGAAAAAATACCCTTTACTCAAGGGTATTTTTTTTATAGTTCTATGCAGATTTGGTGGTGAAATGATCTGTCTGCCACCCGCCAAAAATTCTTACATGGAAATCCACAGCGGCATTGAATCTTGATATCAAATGAAGATAACAACAAGCCCTCCAACGACCAGGCAATAAATGGCGAAATATTTAAGATTTCCTTTAGCCATGATATTCATGAACCACTTCAAGGAGAAGTAAGAAGCCACCAGTGATCCGATGAAAGCCAGAACATAGGGGATGGTCATAGATGCCGCCGGAGGTTTTTCGATCAAATCGCTGATTCCGAGAAGCATGACCCCGAAGCTGACCGGGATGTATAATAGGAACGAATAGCGCAAAGCTGTTTCTGCTTTCATTCCGCGAGCCATTGCTGCAACGATGGTGGCACCTGAACGGCTGATCCCTGGAATCAAAGCAACCGCCTGGGCAAGACCGATGATCAGGGCATCTTTTACATTCAGATCCCCATCATTTTTTCTGCCTCGCAGATTACGGATAAGCCATAATGCGGTTCCAGTAATAATGAGGGTGATTCCGATTGTAA
>NZ_JABMCR010000165.1 GCF_013179555.1 Bacillus haikouensis | reverse complement strand
GCCATGTTTTATATTGGATTTTGTATATCGCTTGGCATAGCCTTTATTGTGACTTTCATGATTTCTTACGGGGCGTTGGGATATAAAAGTGAAATATTGATAGTATGTATCGGAATGATTTATCTGGGGCTGGGTTACTTAGCGAAAAGAAAAATGTAGCAAAGCAACAGTTACTTATAGTCTATAATGGATATTCCCATAATGGGAAGGGTAAACAAACATATACTATAGTAAAAGGTGGTGCAGAAATGTTTATAAAAATAAAGGGTGCTGCATTCCTTCTTGGCGGTATATTACTCTTATCAGCCTGCAGCCAAGATGCGACAGAACCAGAAAAAGAAGACACAAAGACTACAGAAGAGAAGAGTCAAACAGAGACCCCTACGGGTACGAGCGAAGAAGAATCTGCCTCTGAGACAGAAGATATCAAGGAGAGCGAAGATTCCAATGAACCTGAGAAGGAAGCTGACGGCATAGAGAAACAGGAATATGATTCAGCTGAGGAAGCGGCTGCCGCCATCGATGGATACAGAAAAGTGGATCAGACGAATATCGACCTTGGTCATGGAATCAAAGGCTTTCAGGAAGGGGCAGCGGGGCATGAGTATATTTCCTGGAATGAAGGCCGCTGGCTGATTCAGCTCGATTTTCCGACAGATCCGCAATACGTCATAGATGGGTACGAAGGTGGGAGTGAAATGGCGAAGAAAGTCGTTGGATATTTGGAATCCCATTACTTGCCCGCCCCCCATGAAATCGGTATGATCACAATCAACGGTTTTAAAGAACACCCTGAAACAGTGGTGAAGTGGCAGGAGGGAAAAACGGTTTATTCCATTACGTCGAAGAATAAGGAACCATTCGATGCACTGGCGACTGCGGTAGAATCGGAAGGGAATTAACAAAAAGGTGCGGGTTCCCGCTCCTTTTTTATTTATATTGATTGAGTTTTTCTAAGTGATTTGAAATAATTGGAAGTGAAAGATCCGCAGGAGCAGTTAATCAAATTCGAAAGGAGAAGAAAGTAATGGAAAAAATCAATCCCATAACATTAATTGGTGTAAGAGAGGTTGAAGAGAAGAAATTAGTCGGGTTTCGTGTGGTTTGCGAAGATATGACAGGTTATGGTCAAGAGATTCCTAAGGCATCGATGGCATTAAATCGACGTAAAAATGAAATTAATCATCTGGTTGAGGCAGCTAAACTTATCGGGACATTTAAAGCTGCAGAGACTTCAGAAGAAGATGATGGATATTGGGTTTGTTATGAGGTGCTTGATTTCGGGGATATTCCAGAAGGGATGGTCAGCCTGGTTGTCCCTGCACAGAAGTATGCGGTACTAAACTTTAAAGGGCATGCTTCAGAAATTTTCCGGGTATATACTCATTTGCACAAATGGATAGAGGAAAAAGAATATATGAGAATACCAGATAAGTGGTCATTGGAAATATATTCGAATTGGTCGGAAAAGGAAGCTGAAGTGGATCTATGTGATCCGATCCGATGATTCATCAGGTTTTAGTTCGATCATTAAGCAGTAGATCAAAAACTGGAAGAACTGCTAGGTAGAAGTTAAACATGCCTCCAGAAGGGCGCATGTAAATGGTATGTGAAGAGTAAATATTGGAAAGGTGAGTGACTAATTGAAACTGTCAATGTTGGAGAATAACGAGGGAAGTGAAGATGTTAATCAAGTAACTGAAGCGTTGTTAACCCACTATCACAGTAAACCTTCCAAGAAAAGCCGCTTGATTGCAGGAATTGATGGATTGGGCGGAGCTGGTAAAACGACGTTTGCCGAAAAGCTACGATATGAATTAAAGCTGGCAAATTGTCAGGCTTCTATCCTTCATATAGACGATTGCATTGTAGAAAGAAGGGAACGATATGGAACAGGAAAAGAAGAATGGTATGAATATTATTTTCTTCAATGGAATATCGAATTCTTACAAAAAGGACTATTCCAAAAGCTGCATCAAAACTTCGATTCTCTCACTTTCCCCTTCTATGATCATCAATCCGGCTCAATCACAGAGAAAACCATTAATCTTGCATACCACGCGATCATTCTAATTGAAGGAGTCTTCTTGCAAAGAGAAGAATGGCGGGATTTCTTTGATTATATGATATATATCGATTGCCCGAATGAAATGAGAGAAGAGAGAGTATTAGGTCGTGATGTTTATCTTGGGGATTACCAAGCAAGGCTCGATAAGTATAGGAGAAGATATTGGGAAGCTGAAGAATATTACATAAATGAGGTAAATCCGATCAGTCATGCAGATTATGTTGTCAGAGTTTGATAACTTCTAGTAAAGAGGAGGAATGTTCACCAAAACATCCCTCCTCTTTTAAGTCAATTGTCATTCTTCTGGATATCTTCTCTCAAAGCTTTATTTAGTGAAACAATCATAAACAATAAGATAAAAATGAATGGGAATGCAGATACAATAGATGCGGTCTGCAAAGCTCCAAGTCCCCCGGATGCTAGAAGGACAGATGCTGTAGCTGCTTGAATAACGCCCCAACTCAGCTTTACAGCATTGGGAGGATTTAGAGTGCCATTTGTAGATTGCATCCCCAAAACGAATGTAGCTGAATCGGCAGACGTGATAAAAAATGTTCCAATCAGCAAGACTGCAATGACTGTAGCTACAATCCCGAACGGCAGCGAAGAGAACATCCCAAACATAGCTTCCTCTTTTGCTAGTTCAGTCAAACCAGTGTTTATCCCTTCAAGTTCCTGAAATAGACTTCCTCCACCAAAAACAGTGAACCAAAGAATACAGAATAAAGTAGGTATAAAGAGGACGCCGCAAACAAATTCACGAATGGTACGGCCTTTAGAAACTCTGGCGATAAATGTTCCAACGAATGGAGACCAAGCTATAAACCACGCCCAATAAAACACGGTCCAATCTTGTTTCCATTGATTATATTCCGGATCTAAGGGAGCAAGCTTAAAACTATCTTCTGGCAGATGCTTTAAATAGGTAAGAATTGTTGATGAAAATGTTTCAATTATATACCCGGTTGGTCCAAATACTATCGTAAATAAAATCAAAATGGCTGCCAAAATAATGTTAGTGTTACTCAAATATTTAATTCCCCTGCTAACTCCAGACCAAGCTGATATCATAAATAAGACGGTCACGATAATAATAATGATGAACTTGGTTGTCATTGTATTTTCAATATCTGTAATAAATGCAAGACCACCGCCAATCTGTGATGCACCAAGTCCAAGGGAAGTCGCAACTCCGAATATTGTGGCCAATATAGCCAGAATATCAATTAATTTACCAAAGACTCCATTTACTTTATCTCCTAATAGTGGTTGAAAGGTGGCACTAATAACTCCTGGAGCTCCTCTTCTGAATTTGAAATAAGCAATGGAAAGAGCAATGACAGTATAGATTGCCCAAGTCTGGAGACCCCAATGAAATACAGAATACCTTAGAGCTTTTGTAGCTGCTTCCATTGTTTCGGGATCTGCCTGAGGAGGAGAAGAAAAATGAACGAGGGGTTCTGCAGCTCCCCAAAAGATGATTCCAATTCCCATTCCAGCGCTGAATAACATAGCAAACCATGTTATACGGTTGTATTCAGGCTCATCACCTTCTTTCCCCAGCTTCATTTTTCCATACGGACTAAATATTAAATAAATGGAATAAATAAGGAATAACGATACAGATAGAATATATAACCATCCAAATTTATCAGTTAAGTAAGATTGAATGCCGGATGAAACTCGATCAAGATTCTGTGGGTCCCATGCTCCCCAAATTACAAAGACAATAGATATGAATAGAGAAACCCAAAAAACATTTGTTGCTTTTCTCATGCTAAAACCCTTTCTGAAATTGTTGAAATTTAAATATATAACGGCTTGAGAATTTTAATTGACTAATGTCCCTTTTAAAAAACACTCCCTATTACATCAGACAATTAATTAAAATATATAGAACGACCTTTCTACTTTTTAACATAAATTGATTAATATTATCAACCGTTAAAATTAGGATTGGTCAATAAATTGTGTATTAAATGGAGCAGTGTACATCAAAATGAAAGATGAAACACTTAAACTGTTAAGGATTTAACTTAATAACTTGCTTAACAAAAATGTTTGACTATAGAAGCGGTAAATTGATAGTCTTAAGATAAATAGGTTGGTCTAACGATTTAAGGAGTTATTCATATGAGCCGGTCTTCAAAAAAAGATATATTACTTAAAGTAGCCGAACGATTATTTTATGAACATGGTTTTCGTGGAGTAGGGTTGAAGCAAATCATCAGTGAGGCCAATGTAGCTACGATGACGCTGTATAATCATTTCTCTTCCAAGGACAAATTGGTAGAAGAAGTGCTAAAGCAGCGTGAAGCGCGCTATTGGTCTTATTTGGATTTATATGTAGAAAAGGATTCGGATTCCCCTTTCATTCTTGCTGTTGAAGCTCATGGCCGTTGGTTGAAAGAACAATCTTATAAAGGAGATATGTTTTTGAGGGCTATAGAAGATTATGCAGGAACGGATAATGAGATTGAAAACATTGCAAGGGGACATAAATCTAAATTACTCAAATATTTTCAGGAATTGGCCCAAAGGAAAGGGATAGATAACGAAAGAGATTTGGCCAATCAATTTACCTTGCTGCTTGAAGGAACTACCTCCATGACGACATTGATAGGCGCAGAGAAAGCAACTGAGCATTCTATTGTGATTGCGAGGACATTAGTCCAACATACATGGTAACTTTATTATCTGGCTATGGATTGTGATAAATAATACAGAAAGTAAGTAGTGACAGGTACTGAACTGCATCCCATAGTTAGTCATATCTAACAGGTGCAGTTCAGTGCCTGTCCCGTCGTTTAAATTGAAAACAGACAGAATATAAATGTTCATTATTAAAATGAGTAGGATTCACCGTCTTCCGGTATTAAAACGTTAGAAGAAATTCCTTTTTCATTGGTGAATCTTTGCAATTCTACTCTGGATAAATTCCAATGATTAACGGCTTCCATGTGTACAGCAATAATTTTTGCGTCAGGAGCAGCTTTATTCACTTCATGGACATCACCTTTCCCCATAACAAGAGGGCCGCCTTCAAAGAATTGATTATCTCCGGCATTTATTGCAATAATTTCGGGTTTATGGGTGTTGATTACTTCTTGAACTGCATCATACCAAACTGTATCCCCAGCTACATATAATGTTTTTTCCGTTGAATGTTTGAATATGACACCGCATACCGGACCAGCAAGTTTTAAGATCTCGCCTCTTCCATGCTCGCCTTTGGTTTTAATTAATTGAATGCCTTCGAAGGTCGTTTCCTTCTGTAAAATCTCAACATCTTTAAACCCGGCAGTTCGAATTTCTTTCGCATCCTCTTCATTTTGGGCAAATATTTTTATATCTTTTGGTAATGCTTGGATAGCAGCCTCATCCCAATGATCTACATGCAAATGAGTAACGATGACTGCGTCTGTATCCTTTATTATATGGTCTATGGATGTTGGTAAATTCACCAAAGGATTATTTTGATCTTGTCTTGGTGAATTAGGAAACGGAGGGTAAGTCCCTTTTTCCGCTAACATTGGATCGATTAAAAACTTTTTTCCTGCATATTTAACGACAATTGTTGCATTGCGAATTTGTTGTATATTCATTCTATATTAACTCCTTTTCATGAAAATTGCCTTCGAACAATGTATATTCTAAACTATAGCCAATACAGGATACATAGATTAACGAAAGTGTTTTGCCCGATTTACTTTATTTATGAAAGGAGTTAGATTTATGCTGGACAAAACAGATTTGCAGATTCTCGATGAACTCTCCAAGAACAGTCGGATATCAATGAAGGAGTTAGGTGAAAAAGTACATATGACTGGTCCGGCAGCTTCAGCCAGAGTAGCGAAGTTAGAGGATAAGGGAATTATTGAAGGATACACCATAAAAATGAACCAGGTAAAGATGGGGTATACGATTCATGCAATGATAAGTATCATTACACACAGTACATATCACGGACCTTTTCTGTCTTTCATAAAATCTCATCAAGACTATGTTATAAATAACTATAAAATTAGCGGGGATAGTTGTTATCTTTTAGAATGCAAATTTCCTTCAACTGAGATATTAGATGAGTTCTTAGTTGGTTTAAATAAGGAAGTGAATTACAAGTTATCAATCGTTATAAATAAAACTAAAATGTAGGAGAGATTAACTCAGTGTCAGTATACGTACTTTATTAGTAAAGGTTCTAAGACACTATTTGTAATAATTATCCCATTACCTTAAAACATAGTTTGCACCTTCATCAGCAATTCTTTGTAAGTCATTCATAAACACATGTAACATTTTCGTATACTATAGATGACCTATCTTATCGTTTGATCAGAAAGGGGGAGAATGATGTGTTTTTATTCATCGCATTGGCACTGCTCTTTCTCAATGTGGCTTTTCTTATTTTAAAGATTGTGGCTCCTTATTCGGAAATGATGAACTCTTTTAAAACAGTGAATGGATTTTGGAAAGCTCAAGGCGCTTGTCTGGCTTGTGTGCTGCTCTTCGTCTTTCTTCATTACTCAGGAGAAGAGAGGGCTAAATGGCACACCAGCCCTGATTATGTATCGGAAGGCAATTTGTATTTGGGTGACGAGAAGGGAAGCATTGAATACAATTCAATTGTGGTGGAGGAGAAAAATTTTGAGACGAACCTGATTTTACCCGATAAAGCTTTAGGGGCAGATAAAGTGCGTCTTCTATTCACTCACGATGGACACGGGAAAATAGAACCCAGGGCGGTGCCCCAAACGAATGAGAAAGAACAACCAGTAACCCTCTGGTTTCCTGAAAGCGGTAAATGGAGAATGGAGATTGAAATAAACGGTTCCGTTTATTCTTCTGTTGTGCTCCCTGTCAATGAGAAATAACCGAACCACGGGACAAAGCCCCGTGGTTTTTTTGCTATGTAAGAGTCATCACAATTGTTCCTCTAGTTATGTACCGGCCATTTTGAACTTAGGTATAAAATGATCAATTTTGTTTAAAACCCTTGATTTTGGAGGATTTTTATTCATCATCACGAATAAAGGATATATCCGGAATTACAAAAGGAGCGTGTTGTTATGAGTGTGATGAATGATATATTCCTAAATAATGAACAAGTTTCGAGATTTCTTACGGATAACAGAGAAAGTTTTAAACAAAAGCTTTTATCTGAAGCTGTAAATGTTGGCAGCAAAATCAATGATATTCTGGAAAAAGGAAACATTGATTTATTAAAAAATGCAGAAATTTTAGCTCACTATATCGTCGAAGACAATGATGAAAAGCTGGTGGAATTTGCGAAAGTGGAGGGCATTGCATGGGCACAGCATTCTCTCACACTGGAATTCAAGCTGGAATGGGTACATGCAATCAGGAGAACTTTATGGCATTTTCTATATCAATATGATCAATCGAATGATGTCGATGAAACTTCAACAGAGAAATTCTTTGAGTTGGAAAAAAGAATTAATGACAGTGTTGATCAGTTCTTGAATAACTTCTTTATCAGTTACTCTGGTTACAAAGATAAACTGCTGTTATCGCAGAAAAAGCTTGTGGAGAATCTATCAGCACCCATCATCCCGATCAATAACTCAATCGCAGTATTGCCTTTAATTGGAATGATGGATGCCCTAAGAGTGGAGAGACTTGAAGAAAAAGTGTTAATGGGAGTCAGTTCTTTACGCATCCAGACCCTTATTATCGATTTATCGGGTATTGCGGAAATGGAGATGGACGTCCTCCATCAATTTGATAAGATCTTATCCGGCGTTAATATGATGGGGTGCAAAGTCATCCTTACAGGGCTCCGGGTTGAGATTGTCAGAAAAGTAGTTGCTGCAGGAGTGGTATTTGGAAGTCAGGTAGACACAAAGGGCACATTACAACAAACCCTGAAAGAACACTTGAATTTAGAAGCATAGACAAAACCACGGGAGCATGTCCCGTGGTTTTTTTGCGAGGAAGAGACAAGGGATCTATCCCTGAGGTCTTCTGACTATAAGTAATCAAACAGAAATAAATAACTCGCTGAGATAATAACAGAAAGAATTAATGCCCGGAGCTTATGGATATAATGAAGACGAATCATAGGAAACATGATCAGGATAAATAGAAAAGACCACCAGAGGTTCCATCCATTATGGTATGTTAAGATACTAAAATGAGAGGCAATCCATTCAGCTGCCAAAAACAAAATAACCCATTCCGCATAATAGATCATTTGATGTCTGAACTGGTCGGGAAATTTAGATAAAAATACAAAGCATATTAACGGATTGATAATTAAGTTATGAATGAAATGAACGCCCATTAAACTGAAAAGACTTTTCTCTAGTTCCCATAAGTGAAAATGGCTGTGTGAAATAAACTCATAAACAAAAGATGAGAGGGATGTATAAAGCATAGTAGGATAGTATTTCTCCCAATTTTCCCAATCACCTTTGGCATAAGATATTATGATGACCAATATACCAATTATAATGTGCATATCATTTCCTCCTTGATGCTATTAGCATTGTCATTTTTTAACAATACATACTGATTTATTGTTAAATTAAACACGAGTGCAGATCCCGTGCCTATTTCTGAAGAAATTGCCGATGGATCTGTCCCTGTGATTCCCGGTTATATAATTCAATTTTTTATTATTTTCTGACAAACACTCAGGGAAATTATGTTAAAATCAAACCGGGAAGTGAGATATTGCTGGAAGAAGGAGGCTCCACATTGAACAAAATCAAAGAGTTAAGGATACCCGAAAACGCCAGAATCATTGTCATTTCAGACATACATGGAGAATTGGAGCTTTTCGAAGAATTGTTGGAAAAGGTAGAGTTCAATCCCGCAGACTATTTGATCATAAACGGCGACCTTTGCGAGAAAGGCAGCAACAGTCACGGGGTTGTCCGCTGCATAATGGAACTGTCTGCGAATAACAACGTTCACGTTACGGAAGGCAATTGTGACACGTTAGTTGAAGATTTAGTAGAGGAAAACCCTAAACTTCTGGACTATTTAAAATCAAGAAACCATTCAATCATCCATGAGTGGCTCGACGGAATTGGTTTTGAACTAAAGAAAGATACATGTGTCAAAGAGATTAAAGAACGGTTGATCAGCCGTTATTCAGAAGAAATTGAGTGGCTTATGGGATTGCCGACTGCGATCGAAACAAACGACTATATCTTCGTTCATGCAGGGCTTGACGATAAAGAGGATTGGAAGCAAACAGATCGAATAGAAGCTATCACGTACAGGTCATTCCTCGACAACACACATTCTGCAGGCAAATATGTAATCGTCGGACACTGGCCGGTCGTCAACTATTCTTCTGACCTCCCGTCTCACAATCCGATTATTGATGAAACCAGGAGAATCATCGCTATAGATGGGGGAAACATTATTAAAAAGACTGGGCAGCTCAATGCCTTGATCATTGATCGGACAATCGGTAAAGACACATTTTCCCATACATATACCGATCATTTCCCACATTATGAAGTGCTCGAAGACTTTCACAGTGACCCAATGATGAACGGTACGATTTCATACCCGGCCTATGAGCTCATCCCCGTTCATAAAGATGATCACTTCACCCTCTGTGAACAAGTAGAAACCATAAATAAATTATATGTGAAA
>NZ_JABMCR010000164.1 GCF_013179555.1 Bacillus haikouensis | reverse complement strand
TGCTCAACTGGCATCGTTAAAGGGAGAAGATGATTTTGCCAGGGACTGGAAATCTAGAGGTTTTCATATTGTAAACCCTAATAATGAGAACTTTGAACATATTCATTTTTTTGATTTAATATGGAATGCTCCAATATAACAATAGAATTCAGTGTCATTATACTAATATACAATCGACTTAACGGCAAAAAAGACCTTCTGAAATTAAAAGGATTCAGACCGTAGACAAACCCCGCCTACTCTTTATGCTATGGTAGGCTGTTCTGTTACTACAAAACAAATTTCTTCAATTACTAGGCTGGACATGGTCATCGCCATGTCCAGTTTAGCAAATAAATCAAAAAAATAAAGGATTTTGTAAACTTTTGTCGTATATATAATTTATAGAAACAGAAAGGTGGTGCCAGTCACGAATTATCAATCGGTAGAATCTCTTTCGGAAATCATGCTCAAAGATGCAATGTTAAATGATGCATCAGATATTCACCTCATTCCAAGGCTAAATGATTACTACATTCAGTTTCGTAAAACCGGTATTTTGTCTCCGTTTCAATCGATTCCTCTTGAACAGGGGGAAAGGCTGATCGCTCATCTGAAATTCATGGCCTCAATGGATATCGGGGAAAAACGTAAACCTCAAAGCGGTTCCTTCAACACGACCTTCAAAAACTCACCCGTCTCCCTAAGAATTTCAACCCTGCCGACCAATCACCTCAAAGAAAGTCTAGTCATCAGAATTCTCCCCAACAAGTTTCACGTTCCACTTGAAAAAATGTCGCTATACCCATCTTCAGCCAAAAAACTTCTCGCCCTTCTCATGTATTCCCACGGCCTCATCATATTCACAGGACCCACAGGCAGCGGGAAAACCACTACGTTATATTCGCTTATCCATCATTGTTCGTCCATCCTCAACCGCAATGTCATCACCCTCGAAGATCCCATCGAGAAGGATCACGAGGATATGGTGCAGATCCAAGTAAATGAAAAAGCGGGTATTACCTATTCATCAGGATTGAAAGCCATACTGAGACACGACCCCGATATCATTATGGTCGGTGAGATACGGGATAAGGAAACTGCAGAAATTGCGATTAGAGCGAGTTTAACGGGGCACCCAGTAAATATAAAAGGACTCATAAATATAAAAAAGACAATCAAGATTAATTAAGTTAAGAGCTTGATTGTCTTTATGATTTAATAAAATTCTACATCCATAATTTTAATTGATTCCGGGTTTCTATCTCTTGGCGACTGTTTAAAACTATCCACCTTAATTTTCTTTGTGAACATTTGAAGCAGTAACTTTTTCTCCAATGCATCAAGCTTATTCCAGTTAGATTTTAAATCAAGAAGAATTTCAGATAAATCTTCAGGTTTTAGCTTTTCCCCTGAAGGTCTGAGAGATGATAGCTGGTTATTGATATCATTCTCTTTTGTATTTTCCTCTTCAATCCTCTTAGTAAAATCATCATCGTTAATCATTTCGTTTACCCAGGCATACTGCCATTTCTTCCGACGATTATTAATTTCCTTTAATTCTTTCTGAAATAATTTTATTTGTTGTTCGTTTTCATCAGGTTCGTTTTTATCACTGATTTCATCAAGAATATTTTCATTTATCTCAATGGTATTTAAATAATTGAGAAATTGTAACTCCAAAAGGTTTTCTCCAATGTGAGGCAGATCGCATTTTCCTAGGCGTCGTTTTGTGCAATAATAATTTCTCGGTCGAGAAATATGGTCTTTTTTTGTCTTACTTTTGTAATAACCATATTTTCCAGCTAAAGGGGCACCGCATCGGGCACACTTCGCAATTCCTGAGAATATAAATTTACTGGTAGCTGCACGTGGATGAACAACCCTTCGGCTTTCTCTAATTTTTTGTGCACTCTCAAAGGTATCTTTTGAAATGATCGCAGGATGTGCGTCTTCAACCTCAAAATAATTTTCTTTGTTCACTCTATAGTTGTACCTCATAGTTCCTATGTAGAGGGGATTTGAAAGAATATATTTAACTTTAAATTCATTCCATATGGCACCTGTTTTTGTACTTACGTTTGATTTATTAAATCCAACTGCTATTTTCCTCATTGTCTTCCCATTTAAATAATGTTCATAAATTCTTTTTACTATTAATGCTTCTTGATCATTCACGATAAGTGTTTTATTTTCTTTATCTATTTCATAACCGTAAGGAGCTTGGTTCATGACCCAGTTTCCTTCCCGGGCTTTCTGTTCCATCCCCATGCGAATACGCTCGCCAGTGTTTTCCCGTTCCCACTGGGCAAGTGCGGCTACTATTGTAATGAACATTCTACCCATAGCGGTGGTCGTGTCGTATACTTCTGTTGCAGATTTGAACTTGCAATCATACTTATCAAGTGTTTCTAAGATACTGTAAAGGTCTCTTACAGACCGTGTTAGGCGATCTAGCCGGTAAACTAATACACAATCAATTAAACCTTCCTCAATATGCTTCATCATTCGATTCAGGTTGGGCCTATTCGTGTCTTTAGCACTGTATCCATCATCAACATAGAATTCGAATATCTCCCAGCCCTGAGAGACGCAGTAAGCTTTCAGCCGGTCAGTTTGAGCTCTTATAGAATATCCTTCAGCTGCCTGTTCGGCTGTACTCACACGGACGTATATTGCTGCCTTCATTTGATCACTTCCTTTTGATTAACGATAAACACTATTACTGAACAAAAAAATAGCTTAAAAGGTAACTTTCTTAGCAATTTGCAATCTTCTTTTAATTTGCTCCAGTCTCATTTCACACAGTTCAGGTGAGACTTGAAACATGAGGGACATTTGATTAACTACATCATGATCTTGAAATGGGATAAATTTAAGCATGTGCCGGGGGATAGCTGCATATTGGGTAAAATGCTTGGCATCCCATTCCTGGAGTTCTCTAAATGCGGTGGGCATCATACTTTGGATTCCAGAATGCCTAAGGATATGACATAGTTCGTGGAAAAAAATCTCCCTGTGCTTCTCTTCGGGTTCTCGCTCATCAATAACAATATCCCTATATCTTCCGATAATATGATAGCTGCTGTGCATGGGTTTCTTTTTCAAGAAAATGTCAAAGTATCGTGAAATCTTTTGTTCATTAATGAGGGATGGTTTTGTAATACCCATTTTTTTATACATCGTTGAGACCCAATCTTCTAGTTCAGTGGTTTGGTAATGTTCCTGGTACAATTTTCTCACCTCGGTAACATTATACAAACGTATGTTCGTAAAATCAACTGCAGTTGATGATTAACATCTTGATAATCATCAACTCTAATGGTAATCTAGAGTTACATAAAATAGTGGAGGAATGGAAAATGTTTAATTTTTCTACAATCGATGAATTAAAAGAATTCTTATCAAATGAGATACTTTTTACGCAAGAAGCAACGAAATATTTGGGGATCAGTTCCCAACGATTAAATCAGCTTGTGCACGCGGGCAAAATCTCTCCTATAAAATCAACAAAATCTAATTCAATATACTTAAAATCAGATCTATATGAAAGAAAGTTTGAAATCGAGAGAAATTATGGCTCCTCTAGAGGACCTGTAAATGAAAGTAACGCAAACACAACACAAACAATAAACGATGCGATTAACTATTTTACTTTATTAGCGCTATTTAAAGGTAAACATAAGAAATGCGATCCAATTTACGATCATATGTTTTCTCAAATTGATTTAACACTTCCTACTATTGACATAGTAAAAGAAATGTCAGAGTTGACCGGGTTTGAGGAAAGGGAGATTCTCTTTGAAAGTCATAAAGTAAAAGTTGGAATTGAATCGTTGAAAAAAGATGACCTCATTGTCAAAATAGGATCTGATTTATATCCAAAGTTATTAGAGGATACCCAACAGGCGCCAATTTTTCTATTCATGAGAGGGAACACAAATTTATTGAACTTTAACATAATATCTATAGTTGGAACACGAAACCCTTCTGAAAATGGAATACTTAGAGCAAAGAAACTAGCAGAACGCTTCGGGCAGAACCGAATAGTAGTTGCCTCTGGTCTTGCAAAAGGAATTGATACAGCAGCACATACAGGAGCAATAAATATGAAAAATCCAACCATTTCAGTTATCGGAACACCACTAACCAAGGTTTATCCAAAGGAAAATAAAAATTTACAAGAACAAATAGAAGAAGAAGGTTTGGTTATTAGCCAATTTGCACCATCAATGGCTGTTCAAAGATGGAATTTCCCAATGAGGAATGCAATTATGAGTGGAATTTCATTAGCAACAGTAATTATTGAGGCAGGGGAAACAAGTGGATCATTAATCCAAGCGGATTATGCATTAAAGCAAGGTAGAATGGTTTTTATTCCACAAAGTGCTATCGAAAATAATGAGTTAAAGTGGCCAAAAAAATATTCTTTAAGAAATGGTGCAAATGTATTTTCAACAATTGACGAGTTACTGAATACACTTGCACAAAAGCATCATGAATTGTTACCTACCATAAAAGAAAACAAAGAATTACCATTAAGTATAAGTGAAGGAAAAATAGGGCATGTTCATAAAGATAACTGAAATAGACGCAGTTATTATATATACCAGAGGGATAACCGAGAGTGATTTTAACATTATTAAAAATAACCTCGTTGGCCATAAAAAACTTGCTTTTATAGTGAAATATAATGATCCTGTCCCAACTTTTATATCTAACCAGCTACTTATTGAGGAATCGCTTTCTGACTCAGTATTTGGAACAACAATACAAAATGTTGTGAATAGCATGCAAGTCCCCTCAAAAAAAATTGTCTTCGTTTCAAAAGATCAGGATATTATAAAGAGTATTTTACCGCATCCAGTCGGAACAATATTAATAAATGATAGAAACATAACTTATCAAGATATTGGTTTTTTCCCCGATCAGAAAATAACAAGGATTGAAGAACTTCCTTCAGCCTTAAATACTAATTACGGATATTTTTCAGAAATTAGATCAACCTTGGTTGGGAAAAATCGTAATCCTATTGGATCCAAGGGTATTTTTTTTACATTTAAAATGGAGAGAGAAGACACTAGTGTTGATATTTATGCTTTGGGAAGGTACTACGGCAGTCAGCATCATTTATTTCATGTTCATCAGCTTTCAAAAAGAATAAACAAAAGCAAAAAGGATGATTCTCAAAATATATTATTTTCAAATATCTTTGAACCCATTATAAATAAAATTGATCTAGAATTTCACAAGGTGGATGGAATAACAAGAGTGCCGAGTCGTCCTAGTAAAAAAGATAGGCTCTTACCTATAATAAATAGGTTAAGTGAACGATTAAACATTCCCAACTTTTCAGAGGTGATATCATGCCCAGTAGAATATCCTAGTCACAAAGTTTTGGGAAAAGAAGAAAGGTTTGATAATGTTAAAGGAAAATTTAAGGTATCAAGACTACCTCTTATCGAGAATAAACATATAGTGTTAATTGATGATGTTTTTACTACAGGTGCAACAGTTTATGAATGTGCAAAAGAGTTATATCAAAATGGAGTTGGACGAGTCACAGTAGTGGTTCTCGCTGTTAATCAGTACCAAAATGATACGTTTTCACATCGAAGACTACTTTGTCCACAATGTGAAGAAGAGATGACACTTTGGATTAACAAGAGCAAAAACTCGGCTTTTTTTGGGCATATTGATTTTAAAAACAATAGTTGTAAGAATACTGAGTTTTATCTTAATGGAAAACAACTTTATAATGAAACAAACTCTATTAATCCAATAGGACAGGATGAAGAAGAAGTTTTATTTTAGTAGTATTTAAGAAGATTAGACGGAACAAAGTATAAAAGATCGTTTGAATTTTTTACACATAAAAGGCTTGAATCAGTGACTTTATTTCTGAACCAAGCCTTTTTGTATTTTGGATATTAATAAACCTCATCCCAAAAGTCATTCTCATGAACAATTAATATCCCTGATCCGTCTCTTCTCATCTGCACAGCTTTTTCAACTTTCCTTCCATAGCAAGAAAACGCCCAACAGGGATTCCCATCTCCACCGACAATAAGGTAATCAGTCTTTTTAGTGACGCCTTTATTAAACGTACCACCTTTGGTGGTAATAAGTTCAGCTATTTCATTGCGAGTTGCCTGTGAAGAGGTACCGGTGAAGCAGAAGGACTTAGCTTCAAACTTAATTTCAGGACACACTGCACAAATTCCACTTACGGAATACTTTCCTTGCAATGTTTTAATTTCAAATTCATTTACGTTGTAAGAAATCTTAGTATCTACGAAGTTACCAAAGAAAGCCTTGAGCATGTGTCTTTCATCTTCACTAATAACTCCATCTTCCCTGGCACTGGTAAGAAGGCTGTCTATTTCATCAAATGGATAAGTACCTTTAAGAAAATCATGATCCTCCATCCAAGCTGCCAGTTGATTGACTTCGGTCTCAGTCAATTCGTTGTCTGCTAATAGTCCATGAAGAATACCTTCGAGCTGTTGAATTGAAGAAGTGATCAGATTGTAATATTCCTTGAAATCATCTTCTTTAATGACCTTTTGGCAAAGCCAGAGGATATCCTCGACTTCATCTGGTTCCAAAATGTTATCTTCAAGTGCATGATCAACAACAGGAATAATTTCAGAGAATGGAGATTTCTTATGTAAATGCCTGTGCATGCTGCACCAATGAATGATTTCCTCAAGCTCATCAAGATTTATTGCCTGATCTAAGCGGATGCCCTCAATCATGCCAATTAGAGAATTAATAGCTTTATGTATCTCAGCCTTCGAAGTGTATTTTCGATACTCATGTATTTCTTTAAAACTGTTATTCATGATACTACCTCCTATTTCTTAAGGTTTTATTTTCTTAGCAGGTCCAACATGTAAGTCTTAGTAGTAAAGAAGTATTAGTGGAAATTCTTTTGTTCGGGTTGTCATGTTCAAAAGCGCAAACTCGATAATGCTATATTTACTATTTAACCAAATATCTCCACATTTTTACAGGAGAATATTAGATTAATAGTAATTTTATGCTATATTTTTATTAAGGATTAAGGAGGGAATTCTGTGCTGTCTGAGGTTGTAGATCATATCTTAACAATGAAACGTAGAAAAAACTTTGAAATTGTAGATAAAAAGGCTTCATTATTCTTTTTAGCCACAATTGTACTTACAATACTAAGCCTTATCTTAACAATATTAATTGATAATAGGCTCATTCTAATACCATTGATAGTGAGTTTAATCCTTTTTTTAGTAAGTCTAAAAAACTTGGACAAGAAAATTATAAAAGCAAGAAGAGAGGAAAGTAAGTCTGAGAAAAAGTTACTCAAAACATGGATCGAACAAAATTTTCATTTTAATCATTCATCGCAATACAAAGAGCTATCAGCTTTTTTAGAAAAGGTTTCAAAAAATTACAAATGGAAATTCAATATGAACTCTCTACTTGTGATGTTCATTCCGATATGGAGTGGAATTTCGATCACCATGATAAAAGAGGACCTAAAATCATTGAAATTTATTTTTATTTTCGCAGCAGTAATTACATTAATAGTTCTTTTTGTTGGTTACTGGACTAAAACTGTATTAGAAGAAATATTTGATACAAAGCATAACAAAATTGCACAAGCTTCCAGATTCATGGCAGAAACATCAATAGAACTCTCGGTGAAGGAAAATAAAAAGAGTAGGAGTAGATTAAGGGGAAGAAGAATTTAGAGATATAAAAGGCTATGAAGGACTATACGACATCTCCGAAACAGGAAAAGTGTATTCACACCGATCAAAAAGAACACTTAAGAGGCATGGGGATGATTATGGATTTCATATCGTTAAGCTGTATAAAGATGGCCAGGCATCAAATTACAATGTATTTGAATTATGGAAAGCAGCATATCCAGTTATAAATGAGAATGAGTTTAAGGGGCTAAAAACTATTTAAGAAATCAAAGGAGGCTTCCCCCTCTAAAGGAAGAGGTGTTTGTTAAAATGTCTAAGATCAAGAAATTGTTAGGAGAATATTCATTAACTGCTCTATTAATATTTATATATGTAATTATAATTTTTCTAAGCGGATACTCTCTTGTAAGTGTAGATTTTGAACTAGATACACTTAGAAACATGATTTCAATAGTAATTGGATCAGTGAGTTCTCTTTTAGGGATTGTCATTGCAGTGTATATACTAGCCATAAGTATATTTGAGCAAAATTTCAACAAAATATCTTTTGCAAAGTTTATGAAAACAAAAGTTTTGCAAAAATACATTCAACTTTGCATTATTACAATCATCGTGATGATTAATGCGAATTTTTCACTAAATGAAACTATTACTAATTTTTCTTTAAATATCTTATGTTTTGGAATTATATTGTATCTTTTTTGTCTGTTAAGGATAGCACCAACTATAAATGAAATCGTCAATGATTCAAAGTCATACGAACCATTAAAAGAAATTTTAAAGCAACTTAATGAACGAAGTGGGAAGAAATATTTAGAGTCCAATGATGAATTAACTGATAATCCTTTTTATTCCCTTTCATTGATTGCAGAAAATATAATTAGAAGAAATGAAAGGCAGTTAATTAATATTATTATGGAAAAATATATAGATTTAATAAAGGAGAAAATCTTAGAGAATAAAGGAGGGGAAGTAAATTCGTGTAGAGACTATATCAACACCTTTGTAAAATTATTTAGAAGGTTTTATAAAACTGCTAATGAAACTAGCCATGATTGGATAATGCATAGGTTATTAAACGATTATGTAAATATTAGGAGTTTCGGAGTAGAAAATAATATTTCTTTTTATGATTTTATAGAATATGAAGAGTTCATTGAAGAAATTTGTAACAAATCAATTGGAACAAATAATTCTAGACTCGCAGTAAGGTATTTATATTTTTTAAAAGATTTTTATAAATTCAATATCGAATTAAATTTACCAGGAGAAGAGGATATTATTACATTTAGGGATAAAGAAAATATCGTAAAAAAAGAAATTGATCATTTGAAAAATTCCCAATGGGACTACATTGCCAGCGCAATTTTTTCAAGAATAGATAGTACAATAAAAACAGCAATTAAGAGAGAGGATTCAGAAGTTTACTCATTTTTAACTTTTATCTATAACTCAATTTTTGAAATAACAATAAAAAATGATCAGTTAAGTACTAAACAAAAGAGAATGTTAATAATGAGGTCTAGTTATAGTATGTCACAGCTAATTCAATTAGAAGTTGAAAGAATATCTGATTTAGAATTGTTAAGTACTTACAATATTATCACAGCCTCTACAAATAATGAAAATTCAAACATAGATTTAATTAGTATACTTTGTAATGATTTTATTGAGTTGTTTCCTTTTCTTTTAAAACATAAAAAAATCAATTTTACTTTGCTAAATGATTATGGTGCTCTAGGTAGGCAACTATCTTCTCATATTAATGACCATGAATTTATTGGATTAATTTTAAAGAAATTAATGAACATTATGGCTAATACAGCAAATACAGCAATAGAAAAATTGGAACTAAAAACACTTACTATGTATTTGGAAATTTATAAAGAGGTAGAATCAATTTTTACTTGGTGTAAAAAAAATAGTAGCGATACAGAGTTATTAAAAGAATTAGAAGAAATACTTAGTAAAATGAACGAATATGAAACCATACAGAGTTTAGTAGAAGAAGATAATTTTTATCTAAAGATGTTATT
>NZ_JABMCR010000163.1 GCF_013179555.1 Bacillus haikouensis | reverse complement strand
GTAATACTAATGGGTGAGCAAGTGATAACCGGAAACATTGACGGGAAGGAAATGCCACTTGAGTTAGTTCAGAAAATCGACAATTCCCATTTCATTTTCGAAGGAATCGTCCCCGATGTGAAACCAAGAGCCTATACGGCGGAATTTGATTTTGATGACAATCTTTCAATTTATAATGTGTACGGTGAATTATTTGAAAGTTCATCTGACTTTACCGACAAATTGATTATCAGAGCTGACAAATAAATGATCAATGCTGTTGCGAAAGGCATACTGTTTTGGGTCTTTTCGCATCAGCTCACCTCATACGAATGACCAAAATACCCGTACAGGCTATTGCTGAAAGTTTACTAAATTCGGATAAAAGGAGGAAATTTTCTTGAAAAAGATTCAGGTTGCCGCCATCACGTCAATGCTCATTGTTGGAGGGTTCATGGGCTTGAATACAAACGCTATCGTGAGTGAAAGTGGAGAATCCAAAGCAGACGCTGCCCATCATGCAAATTCAATCGAACGAATCACCTGGGAACATGCAGGGGAGCTAGAAGCACAAAAGGGGTTTGAAGAAAATATCGGTACGGCAGGAGTGTTGGCGGGATCATTTAAAGATTATTTAATTGTTGGCGGGGGAGCGAATTTCCCATATGAATCCGTTTTAAATGGAGGTGCAAAGAAGCATTATTCCGACATTTATGTCTTGAAAAAAGAAAAAAATCAATTAACGATGGTTGAACATACGAATCTTGACCATGAAATCGGATATGGTTCTTCGATCACTACAAAAAAAGGAGTCTATTATATTGGAGGGAGTCCTGAAGCAGAGTATGGTGACGATATTCTCTTCCTTACGATTGATAAAAACAAGAAACTAAAAGTAAAAAAAATCGGCGAGCTTCCTTTTACGATCAGTAATGGAATTGCTGTAGAGAAAAACGGGAAATTGTATATTGGTTTCGGTCAGCAAAATGGAATAGACAGCAATAAACTATATGAGTATGACCTGAAAACCTCTAAAACGAAAGAATTGGCATCGATTCCAGGGGAAAGAGTCCGAAACCAAAGTGTCGCACAACTACTAAATGGAAATCTTTATGTATTCAGCGGCGGAGGTTCCATTGCTTATACAGATGGGTACAAATATGATATCGGAAAAAATGCCTGGTCAAAAGTTGCTAGTGTGGAAGCAGGCGGGGAGGAAATCTCTTTACTAGGAGCTAATTCGGTCCAATTAAATAAGAATGAAATGTTGGTGATCGGAGGATTCAATAAAGCTGTCTATGATGATGCCGTTGAAAAACTAGGTACATTACAAGGAGAAGAACTAGCCGCTTTCAGAACCCAGTATTTTAATGCCGACCCCCATGAGTTCAATTGGAATAAAGAAGTCCTCATCTATAATGCCCAAAAAGACACATGGAGATCAATCGGAAAGGTTCCATTCGATGCCCCTTGTGGTGCAGGCTTAGTATCATTGAATAAAAATATTTATTCAATTAATGGGGAAATCAAACCTGGGGTCAGAACCAACGCCATCTATTCAGGAACACTTTTACACAATTAAGAAGGACACGTGGGTCCCTAAGCAATTAAACAGCAAGAATTTCTCTTTCACTAGGAAGTCCGGCTAAAAACCATCCTTTTGGAAGAGGACATTCCTCTAATTCAGTATCTGGGTTTTCTGATACAATATTCAGTATCAAAACATATTTAAGGATAAATTTGAGGTGGACCAATAAATAAGTTTTTTGAATGAAATAGACAGTAACAATACGATTCAAATCCGGATAGTCATTTTAGATGACTATTATAATCAATTAGAGATAGTGGAAAAATAGTAGCTTTGTAATGGGGAAAGCAATAGAGCTGGGAGATATGAGATGGCACTTTATTCTCTTGTTCTACTGCTGCAAGTAAAAGCAACAAAAGACTGTCTTTTTTCTCTTTAAAGGCAGTCTTTTTGATGATAAGCTGTTGGTTTTCTTGGAAAAACCTTTTTATCGGGCCACGGTACCTGCCCCCATGACCCTTCTTTTCTTTCACTGTAAAAACATACCGCACACGATCTTCTTGGCACGTATCCAGCCTTCTTCAGTCGAATGACCATTTCTTATCCCGTTTTCGGACAGCGGCTCAAGGAATGGAACACACATCTGTGGGAGGGCAAGCCCCCAGTGTCTAATTAATCATTGTCAAGGTCTTTATCAAGAAAGCTTTGGTTCTTCTCTTCCTTAATCCCCAATCTCTCTTTAATTTCTGTTAAATCTCTTAATATCGTCTGAGTATTAACCCAAGCTGCGATTGATGCGAAAATAATCAAAGCCAATGCTATTAGGATTAAAATATTCACTGCTATTTAAGCCACCCTTTAACTGTTTTTTTCACTCATCTTATCACATATATTAGAAAAACCTTTTCTCCCTATTGAGAAAAGGTTTTTCTAGAGATTGTTTGGCGTTTGAATTATTATTATGAACGCTGAATCCTTCCGGAAACTTCCTGTAACTGCCTGTCCTGTTCAGTTTTTAATGGATGAAAATATAATTTTTCATATATTTATATTCACATATAGAATGTCAGATGGGACCAGAAGGATTTTCTCTATCTAGAATCAGCATCACTCATGTCTTCTTTATAAGACAATTGTGAAACTCTCCCTTTCAATTTACGCAAAAAGTAGAATGGAAGCTGTCTCTGATCTACCCCTGTCGATAATACTGTTTTAAAAGAAACGCTAAATACACCAACTCTGACTTTATTTAGGTGCTTTTAACTTTGATCTCATAACTATGTTTATTCCGCCAGTACCCCGGCAGCCTTCGCCCGGATTCTCGTTGCGTTACCCGGCAAATAAGCAAGAGGAACATCTTCAAAGTCCACAATTTCAATATCGCTGGAGGATGCACCTGCACGGATTGCTTCTTCAACAGCCATTTGCTTTGCCATGTCTAACGTTTGTTCTCTCCCTAATTCGTCCAATGCAAATACGCGTTCAATCTGGCCGCTTACTTGGGATATAGCAGACCCGATTGCATTCGCCACTCCGAAATGCTCAGGTCTGTGAACCATGGAAGCACCCCGTAACTGTTCTGGAAGTAACACACTTCCTCCGCCAACTAATATGACCGGAATCGGCTCTGCACTGGTTTTCATTCGGTCAATTGCTTCTTCCACTGTTTCGACGAGTTTAGCGAAAGCTTTTTCTACTACCTTTTCATCTATGTCTTTCACCAATCTGAAATCACCGATATCCGCCATTCCTTTGGCTACGATTATGTCTGTGGTAGTTAATGTATTCCCGCCAAAAACATATGCTTCTTGTTGGAGGCGATATCCTACACTGTCAGGTCCGAGTGTTACGCTCCCATCTTCTTGCACTCTCACAATGGTACCTCCGCCTATTCCAACAGAAGTTATATCAGGCATTCTAAAGTTTGTCCTTACACCGCCAATGTCCACTGCAAGTGATGACTGTCTAGGAAACGAATTAACCAGTACCCCGATATCAGTAGTTGTTCCTCCAACATCTACAACGAGTGCTTCTGATTGATCGGTCAAATAGGAAGCACCGCGAATACTGTTTGTTGGTCCGCAGGCAATTGTTAAAATGGGGTATTTCACCGTATATTCAACTGACATAAGTGTCCCGTCATTTTGACCAAAGAAGACTTTTGCATGGACTCCTTCTTCTTTTAACGCATTTACAAAGCCTTCTGCTGTACTGCGCGCGACATTCACTACAGCTGCATTTAGAATTGTAGCATTTTCACGTTCCAGTAACCCAACACTGCCGATTTCACTTGATAGAGATATCGCGACTTCTTCGCCCAGCACTTCTTGAAAAATTCGTTGAGCTTCATGTTCGTGATTGGTAGAAACCGGGGAGAAGACAGAGGTTATCGCGATGGAATCCACCTTGCCTTTAAGTTCATGGGCAATTTCAACTAAGTGTTCGCTGTCCAGCTCTGCAATCTCTCTCCCATCAAACTCATTTCCCCCTCGAACAATGTAAACATATTTTCCGAGGATTTCTCTCAGGTCATCCGGTACCCCGACAAGAGGCTTAATTCCCAAGGTTGCCGGAGCGCCGATTCTGACCACCGCTACTTTATTCAACCTCTTCCGTTCTACAATTGCATTTGTACAATGGGTAGTGCCCAGCATAGCATATTTGATGTTATCTTTTGGTACATTTGCCCCTGCTATAATTTTTTTAATGGCATTATAGATTCCGGTACTGACATCTTCAGTGGTCGGCTCTTTCGTCTCTGACACCACGTTATATTTGTCATCTAAGATAACCGCATCTGTATGCGTCCCTCCTACATCTATTCCAATTCTATAGTTAGCCATTGATTTTCTCCCCCTTACCGATTAATTCCTCAACGGGAATATACTCCGCGTCATACCCAAAGTAACCCGGTCCTACATTCGCAATACCTTTTTTTGTCCGCCATTTTGGATCACACGGCATCCCTATGACAATGCAGCGTGCTCCATATCTTAATCCTTCTGTCGTAATCGGCATTCCCGTTTCTGCGTCCAGTACGGCAATTAAGTCAGGTGTGACACATAATAACCGTTCTTTTGTTTTTGCGATTAAATGCTCATTTTGGAAATTTAATTCCAGTTCTTCATTTTTATTTTCATTTATGCCCTCAATAATGGCTGTCCCTCTTGCAAATCCTGTTTCTGTTTTACGGTTAATATCTTTTACTTTTCCATTAAAGAGTCGAAAGCCATTTGTTTTCTTCAATACAGCTTCAACAGGATCATAATTTTTTTCTTTTGCTTCACGAATATTGCGCCCTATCTCCTCTTCAAGACTCAGGGTATTTCGGATGGCTGAGCGCTTCATATCTTTTCCCTTCATTGGGTAAATCGCCAGCATGACCGATCCGCCCATTTCAATTGTGGCATTTCGGGCTAACCGTTCAGCCCAGACACTGTTAATCGTGTTTAATACCATCCCGTTCCCTTTTTCGTCTGAGAGTACCATTGGTGTTGCATCCAATCCATCTAAGTAGAATGTGACCATCTGCAGTTCCGGGAATGCTCTTCCCATACCATCCGCATCTACTACAGGAAGGCCTTGGCGAGCTGCTAAAGCAAATGGAAGAAGTGAGTTTACTCCCCCCGCTTCTATCGGCATAGTAGCGAATATGTCTTCCCCCATGAATTCCTTCAAGGATTCAAATGCTGTGACAGCTTCCTCCCCGCTCGGGACTTTCTCGATCATTACCGTGGGTGCCCCCATCATGGCCGACGGCACTATTACTGCTTCATCCGGCACTTCTTCAGGATCAAGTAATGTAATGGGACCATATTCTTCTATCGCTTGCAGAGCCATCAATTTTCCGATATAAGGGTCTCCCCCTCCTCCAGTTCCTAATAGTGCTGCGCCAACCGCGATATCTTCTATCTCTTGCTTTCCTAATAACCTCATGAAATCCCCTCCAATTATTATTTACATACTTAATGATCCAGATGTTCTTACTTGTACCACTTTCGAAACAATGCCTTGTAACAAGAGAGCAACAATAAATGCGTCAAACCCAGAAGCACCCGTCAAAGAAAACATCCCAAATCCATTCGGTGCAGGAGTAGTCATAAATGCTACCAGTGATGCAAACACCCACACACCCACATTTGGTAAATGAACTGCCTTTATATTTTCCAGGTTCTCAAATCTGTACTTTGATTGATTCATAAAATAATCTGCAACGTATACGCCCCCAATTGGCGGAATGAGAGCACTCAAGAAGGTGAGAAATGGAATGAAGCTATCATAAATACCACCAACGGCTAAAAGGGTACCAATTGTTCCAGCAATGATCGTTAATACAAATTTAGGAGTGTTTCTAAATATAACCGAGAACCCCAGTGCTGAAGAATACAGATTATTATCATTTGTCGTCCATTGAGCCAAAATGAGAATCAATAAAGCGCCTGTCCCCCATCCAAGGCCCAACATGATGGCAATGATGTCAACTTGAGAAGTAGCTTTTGCTATCACCGCTGCAGCAATAAGCACTAAACTGAAACCGATAAAAAACCCAACATAAGAAGAAATCACAGCATCTTTTGGACTCCTGGCATACCTTGAAATGTCCGGGCCGATGATCGCACCTACAGCAAGTGATCCGATTATGAGTGAAACCGATACCCCTACTGTTAAAGGTTCTCCAAACAGATTATTTGCCAATTCATTTTGACCGGAACCACTGACAACCTTCACAAGGGAAGCAATGATTAATACAGCTAACAGCGGAACTGCTATCAAACTTAATTTTTCAATTGCTTTATACCCAATTACTGCGGTGGTTGTCATGAGAATTCCTCCAATAACCACGAGAAGCTGTTTATTGAATTCGACACCGAATGAGTCACTGATGATTTGAGCCATACTCGCTCCAAATAAATCTAATTGGACTCCGAACCATCCAAACAAAGCGAGTGCAATGACAATCGAAACAGCATATGAACCGTATCTGCCAAGTGCAAAAGTTGAAATCATGGCCGTTGATAGATTGGTTTTAGCACCTACCAAACTGCACAATGCACTTAAACAAGCGAGTAGGAAAGTACCGATAAAGGAAGCAATTATGGCTTGGGGCATAGTCAGCCCACCTGCTAAAGTCCCTCCCAAAATAATGGCAGAAAGGGCAATGACCGCTCCCATCCAAACAATCGAGAGCTTGAACCATCCTTTTCTCATTTCAAGAGGGACTGGCTCGCGTTCATAATCTTTTATTAACTTATTACTACTGGCAACCTTGGACATTCTTCTGCCTCCCTTTCATTTAATTTTTTGTAGAAGTAATTCCATTCTCCTGGGATATCCCAATCCAAAACTGATCAAAGATTACATTGAGTCTTTTATAAATTTCTTCTTGGTTGTGACGTTGCATCTGCCAAAAAACCCCGTCCATTAAACATTGGAACGATATGGAAAGTTCATGACAATCAAGTGCTTTCACTTCACCCTTATCAATCCCATGTTTGAATATCTCACATAAGATCTTGTATTCATTCTGCTCCATTTCATCAAAACGCCTAGAAATGTCTTCCTTCAAAAAATCAGGCGGGGAAATCATCAGGCGAATAAGAAGTTTTGTCTTTAAATCCTCTCGAAATTGAAAATCAACGGCAGATTTCAAAATCGAATAAAGCTGGCTTTTTGCAGAACAGCCGCTGTTAAATTGGGATTCTACCGTTAATAAATGTCCCTCCAGCGCGTCTCGGTAAATGGCTAAAAAAACGTCATCTTTCCCTTTAAAAAAAGCATAAATGGAAGGTGGTTTAATCCCCACTTCCTTAGCTATTTCCTTAATTGTCATACCAGAGTATCCATGTTCTGCAAATAACTTTGTTGCTGATTCCTTGATTTTTTCTTTCGTCGACATAGTGCCTCCTGTTCTCCTAACTAATATTAGTTAGGTAATGATTAGAGCTATATTACCACAGTAATTTATTGAATACAATTACTTTTCTGAAAATTAGGACAAGGGGACAGGTTCCTTGTCCCACATTAATCATCCAATCTTAATATATGGGACGAGGGACCTGTCCCCCCGTCCCTTCGCATCAGCCTACTCATAGTTGAATAGATAGTAAGAATTCCAGGAGAAAAAAGAAAGCACCTAACATAGTGTCAGGTGCTTTGTAACATTTACCAGAATAATTAACCCCGGAATCCTACTGTAGATCCCCGTTTTACCAATTTGACATCCAATACTGTTTTCATAAGTTCGGTTGACTTGTTTTCGATTAAGTCAATTAGTTTCGTTGTTGCTTTTACACCAATTTCATAAATAGGCTGCTGGATAGTACTGATTTCCGGTTCGACCATTTTGGTCAATTGAATGCCGTCAAAACCGATAATGGCGATTTCCTCGGGCACTCTTCTTTTTAATAGCTGCAGTTGTTTCAATGTGCCGAGTGCCATCAGATCATTTCCTAAGAATAAACCATCGATATCCTTGTGTTCTTCGCAAATTTGCTTGGTAACTTTCATTCCGCTTTCTAAGGAAAAGTCACCTTCATACGTAAGAGTTTCTTTATCAGGGAAATGAGCTCTAATGGTATCAACGAAACCATTCATACGTTCGATGACTGGCTTGGAGATAGGTAAACCCGACACATGGGCAATTTTTTTACAGCCAATTTCAATTAAGTGTTCAGTAGCAAGCTTTGCCCCCATATAATTATCCACTTCAATAGAATTATAGGAGCCGCCATCAGCAGCCCGGTCAATCTTAACGAATGGGATATTCAGTCCTTTTAATTCAGCATTCATTTTATCGCTGAATTGAAAGGAGGCAATAATAAAACCATCAACATATCGATTCTGGAAGGTCCTCCAAAAGGTATTGTTTTGGAGTTCTTCGTGCTCGGCGTTAACCAAAATAAGACTATAGCCTTTCGATTTTGCCACGCCTTCTATAGCCACTACCAGTTCAGGAAAAAAAGGATTTTTAATATCTGGAATAATTAATGCAATTGAATTCGTTTTCTTCTTCGCCAATCCTCTTGCAATTTCATTCGGTTTATAATCCAGTAATTCCATGACCTTCTTAATTTTTTCTTCGGTTGCTTTACCTATATAACCGCTTCTATTCAAGTACCTGGAGATGGTGGCTACAGATACACCTGCTTCTTTTGCCACATCTCGTATTGTTACCGACTTTCTTTCCACAAGATTGTACCTCTTTCTTTATTAGCCATTTTCTTCTAGTATATCAATTAATCCAGTGTGAGAGGTAAAGAAGCATCAGGTCCTTCAAGATCCTGATGCTCCTAAAGTTTTAAAATCACGTCTCATTCACTTTGAAATGAGTAAGGGTTCCTTCCCCTTTCTCCAAGCAGCCGAAACCAAACATTCCTTGTGAATACACGTCATCTTGTAATTCCAATATAGCTTCACCATTAATTGAGAACTTCAGATATTCACCCTCGCATTGGACGTTGAACAGATAATTTTCCCCTAGTTTCCAATTATAAGCAACAGTTTTTAAACGTGTATATCCGAAATCGTTGCGAATGAGCGATACCTTTCCAATACCATCAAATCCAACTAGATATTGCCGCTTTATTCCGTTGGCACGGATAATCAAGCAATGACTCTCTCCCGATTCCGGGTGCACATTCACTTCCACGTCATAATCACTAGAGTAGTAATTACCAGTATAGGAGGAACAATGGTCAGTTGAGGTATATCTCATTTGTTTCTCTTCAAGCTTCCATTCTCCGCGGTGGTGGGCAAATGGTGTTATGCTCAAAAACTCGACAAACTGTTTGGAAAAGTCGATTTCATAGGATGCCTGACCACTCACATGGAATTCTCCAATATATAAACAGCCTAATGCACGATTTGTTAGCGGAGAATTCGTTCGAATGATGAATCCAACTTCATCAATCACTGCTCCTTCTGTATGAGGTACAATAAATTGAAGATCATTCCAACCTTGGTTCCGCAACGAAATACCATCCTGGATAAGTTCTTCGCCTGTAAACGTATTTCTTACATAAGGAGTGAGGGTGATTTCTTCCCCTTCCCACTGATCAAGAAAAATTCTCAGACAAACCTTTTGTCCACTATAAACCGTCGGGGCGAATGTAGGTTTATACTTTTCATCGTTAAACTCATTTCTTCTGTAAAAAGGCTTGTAAAAAATCTTACTTCTGTCGCTTTCAATCATTCGGTCAATGACCACTTTCA
>NZ_JABMCR010000162.1 GCF_013179555.1 Bacillus haikouensis | reverse complement strand
TTGGCGAAATGATGGCTGGTTCCAGCCTTCCTCCGATTGCACTTGCATTCCTCATCGCGATGGTCGTCCGTATCGCACAAGGTTCTGCGACTGTGTCAATGGTCACGGCAGCAGGATTAATGAGCCCTCTGATTTCAACATTGGGCATGGAAGGCCCTGTCCTCGGATTGATGGTTATCGCCATCGCATCCGGTGCGACTGTATTTTCACATGTCAATGACAGCGGATTCTGGCTTGTTAACCGTTACTTCGGTTTAGACGTGAAAGATACGCTGAAATCATGGACTGTAATGGAAACACTCATTGGATTCGTCGGATTCGCGGTCGCGTTTATCTTGGGTATTTTTATCTCGTAAAGGTTTCATACTAAATACATGGAAAGGAAGGGCAGTGATGCTTCTTCCTTTTCTCTATTTCTTCACTGGCGGGGTGACTTTTCTTCATCCCCATTTTATACTGGTCACAGCAAAGATTGTCTCTACTTAGGAGGAATGAACATGTCACATATGATAGGCGTGGATATCGGAACAACCAGTACGAAAGCTGTACTTTTTAATGAAAAAGGGGAAGCCGTCTGCCGTCATGGAGTGGAATATCCCTTACATACACCTGCCCCGGGAACAGCGGAGCAGGATCCTGAAGAAATTTTCCGTGCAGTCATAAAAGCGATTAAGGAAGTGACGCTGCAAACGAAAGAAAACATTTCGTTCGTTTCATTTAGTTCTGCGATGCACAGCCTGATCCTGGTCGATGAGAATGACCAGCCGCTGACGGGATCGATTACGTGGGCTGATAACCGGAGTGCTGACTGGGCGGTCAAAATCAAGAAGGATCACAATGGAATGGAGATTTATCGCAGAACGGGAACACCGATTCATCCGATGTCCCCGCTTGTGAAATTGGCTTGGCTCAATGCTGAACACACTGAATTATTTGCAAAAGCAAAGAAATTCATTTCCATTAAAGAATTTATTTTTCACCGCTTATTCGGCGAATATGTGGTCGACTATTCAATCGCTTCAGCTACCGGAATGTTTAATTTGGAAAATCTCGATTGGGATGAAGAAGCGTTAAAGGTAGCCGGTGTTACAGGCGATCAATTGTCAAAGCCTGTTTCAACGACCGAAAGCTTAACCGGCTTAAAAGCTGAATACACTGAAATGCTGGGCTTGCCTGCAGAAACTCCTTTTATCGTCGGTGCAAGTGATGGAGTTCTTTCCAATCTTGGGGTGAACGCGATCGAACCGGGAGTGGTGGCTGTCACAATTGGAACAAGCGGAGCAATCCGCGCCGTGACTGATCGGCCAGTAACCGATCCGAAAGGGCGTATCTTCTGTTATGCGCTGACAGATAAGCATTGGGTCATCGGCGGACCGGTGAATAATGGAGGAATGATCTTCAGATGGGTACGCGATGAACTGGCTTCTGCGGAAGTGGAAGTGGCGAAACGATTAGGGAAAGACCCTTATGAAGTGCTGACAGACATCGCCGGAAAAGTCGAACCGGGATCGGAAGGCCTGATATTCCACCCGTACATGGCAGGAGAAAGAGCACCACTTTGGAATGCAAAAGCCCGCGGATCGTTCTTCGGCCTCGGCATGCATCATAAGAAAGAGCATATGATCCGGGCCGTGCTGGAAGGAATCGTGATGAACTTATACAGCGTCCTGCTTGCTTTAGAAGAGCTGATTGGTTCACCTGCGCGCGTCCAGGCGACAGGAGGATTTGCACGTTCAGAACTGTGGCGCCAGATGCTAGCGGATATCTTCGATCAAGAAGTCGAAGTACCTGAAAGCTTCGAAAGCTCTTGTCTCGGAGCGGTTGTACTGGGGATGTATGGACAGGGAACGCTGGACTCACTTGAAGAAGTGAAGAAGATGGTCGGTTCTGTTCACTCACACCAGCCTGACGAGAAAGCGACTGAAGCATACCGCAGATTGATGCCGATATTCATCCGTCTGCCAAGACTGCTCGAAAGTGAATATGATGTGATCAGTGCGTATCAGGAAGAGAGAAGCCGGCTGTAGAGCCGGCTTCTCTTAATGACGTTTAAATTAGAGAGGCAACCAAAACGGTCATGACCGGATTAATTCCAACACATAGCCAACTTTCGACTGTTTCATGTATAATGAAATGGACAACCAACATGTAAAAGTAATCAATTTTATATACTGAAAGAGAGTGAAACAAAATGGGACGTAAGTGGAACAACATTAAAGAAAAGAAAGCGTCTAAGGACGCCAATACGAGCAGGATTTATGCAAAATTCGGGCGTGAAATCTATGTGGCCGCAAAATCGGGCGAGCCTGATCCCGAATTGAATCAAACGCTCAAATTTGTTTTGGAACGTGCGAAAACATATAATGTGCCAAAGCACATAATCGACCGGGCGATTGAGAAAGCGAAGGGCGGTTCTGAAGAAAATTACGATGAGCTGAGATACGAAGGCTTCGGGCCGAATGGATCGATGGTTATCGTGGACGCCCTGACTAACAACGTAAACCGCACAGCATCAGAAGTAAGGGCTGCTTTCGGTAAAAACGGCGGCAACATGGGTGTGAGCGGTTCAGTTGCATATATGTTCGATGCTACGGCCGTTATCGGTGTAGAAGGTAAATCAGAAGAGGAAGTACTTGAGATTTTGATGGAAGCAGATGTGGATGCTCGTGATATCCTTGAAGAAGATGATGCCGTGATTGTATACACCGAACCTGATCAATTCCATGCTGTGCAGGAAGCGTTCAAGAGTGCAGGTGTGGAAGAATTTACGGTTGCTGAACTGACGATGCTTGCGCAAAATGACGTGGAGCTTCCTGAAGATGCACAAGCCCAATTTGAAAAAATGATCGATGCCATCGAAGATCTTGAAGATGTCCAGCAGGTGTACCATAACGTCGACTTAGGCGAATAAATACAACAGCAGTGAAAAGCGTATTGCATAACTAAGCAGTATTCAGATACTGTGGAGAGAATCCGAAAATACAGGGTAAATAACATATGCAGCAGCATATGAATAAGAATATAATTAGCACGAAAAAAGGTTGGGGTCGAAATTAAAATGACCCCAACCTTTTTTAATGTGTGCTATTCGGAAAAACACTTCTGCAACTAGTAATTATCAAAAGTTATCGTTACCTTTTTTCTTTACTGCCATCCAAACCTCACTATATACATTTTCTGATGTACCGTTGTATTTTGTGAAAGAAATTCCAGGTAGGTCTACTGGTTCATAATCTGATGAAGGCAGCCATTCAGAATAAATTTTTGCGGTCGTTTCCTGAAGTGTAGAAGGAAATGGTCCATGGTTAGGGAAGATTGCCCATAAATTTTCTTCAATAGTAATTTGCTCTAAATTTTCGAATGGATTTTCTTTTGCAGTTGCAAAACCTATCATATGTGTTAAAGATCCTTTTTCTTCTAAGAAACCATCATCAAAATCATAAGATACATTCAACACTTGGTGAGGATATAAATCCGCTAATTGATGCATTTGAGTTCTTTGTTGTTCTGTAATGGTCTTGGCCAGTTCTATGATGGCGTTGTTTTCACCTTCGAATTGAATTGGCACTCTTTTCGTTACACCAACTATATTAAACATCTCTTTCTTTTCAATTTTGAATTCCATTGAAATTCCTCCTTTTATATCAATAAAGAATGAAAACTTGGGAAATGATTTTTGAATTTTGTTTTTGATTACTTCTGAAGGCAAATATCCACTCCATTCACGAAAAGCTCTTGAAAATCCTTCAATGGATTGATAACCATATTTGTAGGCAATATCTGTCACTTTTGCTCCGTTGGCCAGTTCAACATTTGCCACCGATAATCTCCTGTTTTTGATATACTCATTCAATGACATCCCAGCCATATACGAAAACATTCTTTTGAAATGATAATCAGATAGTCCTGCAATTTTTGATATATCCTTTCCAGAGATTTCTTCCGTTAAGTGGGTTTCAATATAATCCATTAAACGATTGAATTCTTGTAACATTCATTTCCCTCCTCCACAAATACATACTATCGATAAAATTCATCATTTACTCGATCATTTATATACGGAATTTATCGGAATGCATTTCCACTTTATCGAGCTGCAACTTTTCACATCATTTTATTAAAACGATATCATCCTATTCACTGCTTAAAATAACCTCTAATGAACATTTGAATCAGCATCCTAATGAGCACGACGACAACCACCATTGGCACGACGTTATTTAAACTTCTCAACAAAAACGCAACGATACGCTTTTTTTTCTTTCTGACTGACTGCTGTTAGTAAACGATGCCTTGTTAAGAATCTTAAATGGATGAGTGAGGAATGCAAGTGTCTGCAGCCGAAAGGAACGGTTCAGATTATTCCCGTAAACAACAAATCGACCATGCGATTATCAACCTGCATGAATTAAAGTCGCACTTGTCATACTAAATAATGGAGGTGGTACAGGTGGACAAAGAAAAAAGAAAAAGTGAATTGAATTTCGATACACCCATCAATCCGGAATATCAAAGCTTTAAAGGTCAAGAGGATGAACGCTATACTTCGGTGGAATTCAAGGAATCCTTCCATGGTGAATCAGTCGATGAACTGAGAGCGATTGAAGAAGGAAATGTATATTTTGCAGGGAAAGAAATCGGTCAGCAAAACGAAAATGGATAAGGAGGAAATGTGATGAATAAAGGAGAATACCCGGTAGCACAACTTTCAGATGAAACGTTGAACAAATTACAGCACATCGAAAGTGAGCTTCGCAAGCAAACCGATGAGGATATCGTGTTAATCGCCTATAAGAAAGAACAAGAGGCACATTAATCAAATAGAAGCAGGAAGGAGGCATTAATAGTGGATAAAGGAAAAAAAGAACTGCCTGACTTCAAACAGCTTGATGATCGGATCATCGCGGAACCTTCTCAAGGTCCATTCTTTGAAATAAAGACGAATCTGGACACGCCGGTCACGGATGATAATCCATATATCTCCTCAGAAACCAGCAATGAAGAAATCGAAAAGATCAAACGGTTTTTTGATGATGACTTGCACTGATTGAAGGCCTGATCTATAGGGATCAGGCCACTTTTATTATAGAGAATATTTACTCTTCAAGCGGACATTCCTTTTTCAACGGTCCCCTTATTGTTAAACTAGATAGGTAAGAGGTGATATTTTGAAAGTATTAATCATTATTTCACATCCCAGAACAAATTCACTGACGTTTTCGATTGCCAAACATTTTCAGGAGGGTTTGCTGGAAAAAGGGCATAAAGTGACGGTTCTCGATCTCTATCGGGAAGAATTTGACCCGGTACTTAAGGAAAGGGACGAGCCGGGGTGGGGAAATACGGTAAAGACCATGGCGACGCATATTGTTGAAAATGAACGGAAGAGGTTGAACCGTTTTGATGCCTATGTATTTATCTTTCCGATATGGTGGTATGGACTGCCGGCTATTTTAAAAGGGTATATAGATAGAGTCTTCTTTTTCCCTGCTCCCTCTAAAATCCGGGCTGATAAAGTACTGTGGCTGGGCCTGGCAGGTGATACTGAGCAGGAATTTACTTCAAGCGGACATGATAACGCGCTAAAACACCAATTAATTAATGGCATTTCAAAAAAAACGGGCATAATGAAACCGGAAGTAAGATTCTTTTTTGACACGAAGAACGAGGATAAAAAATTTGATTATGAAAAAACTATGGATAAAGCCTACAAGCTCGGTCTTTCTTTTTGAAAAACAGGAAAATGGTCATGGTCTGTTTAAAATAAATTTAAATAATTTCAGATGAATAAATATCGAGTAAAGCTTTATATATGTGTTTAAAATGGATATTTATTGTATAATTATTCATTCACATTCCTGTTTTTATAGACTGTGACTTTTATTTTTTCTGTGGTGTGTTATGATATTTCTTGGGTCTACATCGTAGAATGTTATTGCAGAAGAGATTTAATGTGTATAAAAAATACAAAAACTTGTATAAGGAGGTTGTTGCTTCGTGGGAGAACAATTGACTATGGCAACCTGGTTATGGTTAACCATACCGATGCCGCTATTGATTCTTTTATCAATTATCACATTTTTCACAGAAAAAACGAAGGAGTAGATAACAGACAATGGATATTAATATAGAAACGTTAACGTCGATCATCATTTATTTAGTAGGAATGTTAATCATTGGTTACATGGCAGCCAAATTGACAAGCAACTTATCTGACTATGTATTAGGGGGAAGACGCTTAGGTGCCGGAGTCGCAGCATTGAGTGCCGGTTCTTCTGATATGAGTGGTTGGTTGATGCTTGGTTTACCGGGTGCGGTATATGCAAGCGGAATGGGTTCAATCTGGCTGGCGATCGGGCTGGCTATAGGTGCATACTTGAACTGGCAATTCGTTGCAAAGCCATTCAGGGTATATACCGAAGTTGCAAACGACTCGATCACAGTACCTGATTTCTTTGAAAATCGTTTCCACGATAGAAGCAAAATTCTTCGAGTATTTTCTGCAATAATCATTCTCATTTTCTTCACTTTCTACACGTCATCAAGTTTAGTCGGTGGAGCTATATTATTGGAAGAATCCTTTAACATGGATTATCGCTTGGCACTATGGGTTGGTGCTGCAGTTATTCTTTCATACACATTCTTTGGCGGCTTCCTTGCAGCAAGCTGGACTGACTTTATCCAGGGGATTCTGATGTTCCTTGCATTAATCATCATCCCTGTTGTCGCGGTGTATGAGCTCGGGGGCTGGAGCGAAACAGTAAGTGCTGTCGGCGCAATCGATGCTTCTTATCTTGACATTTATACCGGTGCTACGTTTGTTGGTGTCGTTTCCCTGCTGGCATGGGGACTGGGATACTTTGGACAGCCTCATATCATTGTCCGATTTATGGGTATCAAATCAACGAAAGAGATTCCAAAAGCACGTTTGATTGGTATGACTTGGATGATTGTATCCCTTTTTGGAGCAATCTTTGTCGGATTTTCAGGAATCGCTTACTTTGCTGATGCACCTTTAGAAAATTCTGAAACAGTATTTATCATGTTCTCCCAAGTTCTATTTAACCCTTGGGTAGCCGGGTTCTTACTGGCGGCAATCCTTTCTGCCATCATGAGCACAGTGGATTCACAGCTGCTTGTTTCTTCAAGTGCACTGGCGCAGGATTTCTATAGTGCCATCTTCAGGAAAGATGCAAGCCAAAAAGAAGAGGTTCTTGTAGGACGAATTTCAGTTGTGGTCATAGCGGTCATTGCTATTTTCCTTGGATACGATCGTGATAGCAAAGTATTGGAACTCGTAAGTTATGCTTGGGCAGGATTCGGTGCTGCATTTGGACCGGTAGTTATCCTCAGCTTGTTCTGGAAGCGCATGACCAGAAATGGTGCACTTGCAGGTATGATTACGGGTGCTGCGACGGTTATCATCTGGAAACAGCTGACCGGAGGACTGTTTGATATCTATGAACTACTTCCAGGATTCATCTTTGCAACTCTTGCAATCGTGATCTTCAGTTTTGTCGGCAATGGGCCAACAAAAGAAATCCAGGAAGAATTCGATACAGTTCAAGCACGTCTAAAGGATTAAGTTCTATGTTAAAAGGACCCGATACTCGGTATCGGGTCCTTTTTTGCTATACGCGTTTAAAAATAGAGTACATAAATCACTACTACCAAAATAATGCGGTAAATCGCGAACGGGATCAATTTCACTTTATTGATCAATTTCAAGAAGAACTTAATTGATACAAGGGCGAAGATGAACGCGGAAATGAATCCTGCAACCATGAATGGAAGAGCATCCAACGTGAAATACTGCCAATTTTTCGCAAGTGACAGGACGCTTGCACCGAGCATGATCGGCACGGCCATGATAAATGTGAAATCAGCAGCCGTTCTGTGGTTCATTCCGAGCAGTACACCACCGGAGATGGTTGAGCCTGAACGGGAAAACCCCGGCCAAAGAGCCAGACATTGAATAAGCCCGACGATAAGAGCTTGTTTATGTATGATTCCATCAACTGTTTCGACCTTTGCTCCCTTGTATTTCATGCTTATGACATCTGCAATGATCATAAAGATCGCACCTGCGAATAAACCGATCAGGACCGTTTCAATCGAAAATAAATGCTCATCAATATAATCTTCGAACAATACACCAAGAACCCTCTCAGGAAGCAGACCGACAATCACGTGAGAAAGCTTTAGCTTATGCCCGGAAAATATTCCCGATGTTCCCCGGGACTTAAACTCCAGCATGTCAATGAAACGCTCTCTGAAGATGACGACCACTGCTAATATAGAACCAAGCTGGATGACAACATTAAATGTATTTGCTGTATATTTCCCTAAAAAATCCTGCGACTGCAGCCACAAATCATCTACAATGATCATATGACCAGTGGATGAAATCGGTGCGAATTCCGTCAGACCTTCTACAAGTCCTAAGATGACTGCTTTTAATAAAATAAAGATATCCATTGTTTTCTTCCTTGAAAAATAGAAATAGTTAAATTATATGAAGGAGGGGGTTTATAAGCCTGTCACTCGTGGTTTTAATGTGATTGGGATGAATCTCTGGAATCATAAGTGAAGCCCAATGAATAAGTTTCCCTTTCTGAAAAATAGAACTAAATGTTACTATAACTTCTTTTAGCAAGCTGTCCAGTGAATGGATGAAGATAGAAATTAATTAAAATAAGGGGGTAAGGATTGATTGCAGAGGGGGGTGTAATTTTTTTCAAAAACAATGTTCCTGGTGATTCTATAAACGGAGGGGATAAAGTGAAAAACGTATTAAGAGGTCATCATCTACTATGTACACACGGTTTCAAAGGGATGGGTTACAGCTCTGGATTTGTGAAAGTCATGACGGAAATTGTTGCAGATATCCGAAATGAAGGAGCAGACTTTCCGATTCAAATTGTACAAGGATTTGATGAAGCTTGTCAGGCTTGTCCACATAAAGGGGAGAGCAGATGTGTCAAAGGTGTCGATTCCCATGAACATGTCCTCTCAATGGATGAGCGGGTGATTGAACATTTATGCTTGCAGGCAGGTGAAACGTACATGAAATCAGATCTTGTCCAGAGAACAGCGGTTAAAGTGGAGCCGGATGACTTGGATCGATTGTGTGCTGGATGTTCCTGGCTTGAATACGGGGTGTGTAAAGAAGGAATCAGGGAGTTGAAAGAAATGATGGGAAGAAATGAGAGTTGAAGCACCGTGCACAACCCATAAAAATAACCGGGTATCAACTACCCGGCTTCAAATTTGATAAAACTCCCGTATCTTCTTCACCAATTCACTTAAGGAATCTTCATCTTCTATATTAACGAGCATACCTTTAATGACGATCGGACGGGTTTTGTCTTTCAGAATTTCTTCTTTGATCACTTCAAGGGAAACTCTGCCGTTCTCGTCGCGGGCTTTCTCGAGATGTTCTTCGAGCAGCCTCAGAAGTCCCTCTTCATTCAAAGACGTTGAGTCCATCGACTGCAGCAGCGGCTTCATTTTCTCAAAGGATAGGACAGGTTCATCTCCGCTTTTCAGGAGGCCGTGTACCAGATCATCAAGACGTTTAAGGATGAATACGGAGAGATACTTAAAATCCATCTCTATTTTATCAAGCATGACGACTTCGAGATAAGACTTTAGAATTCCTTGGATGATCAATGACAGGTCCCAGAAGTAAGGCTCTATCTCTTCACCATAAATGGAACTCAACCTGCGTTTGTAGAATTCATAGGTATGGACTTTCATTTCATAAAGCAGGGCATGAATGTCTTCATTGAAAGGCATCGCGTTTTCCCTGATCTGCATGATGATAAATTCTTTATGGTTCCAGACCTCCACAAGCTGATATTCCAGCTGTTTGCGGAACTTTTCATAAGGCGGCAAATCTTCTTTTTCGATAAGATCAATTTTTTCTCTGATCATCTTAAAATAGTATTTCATGATT
>NZ_JABMCR010000161.1 GCF_013179555.1 Bacillus haikouensis | reverse complement strand
GGTTATTGGATGAATGCATCTGCGGCGGTTTAAAAGAAATGAAATGCATTGGACTGAAAAAGAGTTCATAATACAATATTTATTCCCTATTCATCGTAACATCTAACATCCTTGGAGGTACAAAATTGAAAGAAGAACCATTAAAGCATTTAATAACCATTGATCGAGAGGAATTTCAGAAAGATTTAATTTCCTGGTTTTCAAAAGAGCAGCGTGATCTGCCATGGAGAAATGACCGGGATCCTTACAAAGTGTGGGTGTCGGAAATCATGCTTCAGCAGACCAGAGTCGATACAGTCATTCCTTATTTTACCCGTTTCCTTGAAAAGTTTCCTACTATAGATGCTCTTGCCTTGGCAGATGAGGATGAAGTATTGAAGGCGTGGGAAGGACTCGGATATTATTCAAGGGTCAGAAATCTCCAATCGGCTGTGAGGGAAGTTCATGAAAAATATGAGGGAATCGTACCTGATTCACCCAAAGAGATTTCATCATTGAAAGGTGTCGGACCTTATACTGCGGGTGCAATTCTTAGTATTGCATATGGAAAACCGGAACCTGCTGTAGACGGAAACGTCATGAGGGTATTCTCAAGAATCCTCTCCATTTGGCTGGATATAGCGAAGCCTTCTTCACGAAAAGTGTTTGAAGAAGCCGTTAGGGTCCTTATTTCAAAAGAAAATCCATCTTATTTCAATCAGGCACTAATGGAACTGGGGGCATTGATATGTACGCCAACCTCACCATCCTGCCTTCTTTGTCCTGTACGCGATCACTGTCAAGCTTTCAATGAAGGTTTGCAGACTGAACTTCCTGTCAAATCTAAAAAGAAGGCAGCACGTAAGCTGAATATGGCTGCAGCCGTTCTTTTTACAGAAGATAATCGGGTCGTGATTCATAAACGCCCGGGCACAGGTCTGCTTGCAAACCTGTGGGAATTCCCCAACTTTGAAGTGAGCACCACAAGAAGCGGGAGAAAGCAGCTTGGAGAACGATTAGAAGAAGATTATAGGGTAGATGCTTCCCTAAAAGCGGGAGTCATCACCAAAATTCAACATGTATTCTCACATATCATCTGGGATATAGAAGTATATGCCGGCAGTGTGGAAAGATCCACATTAAAAGAAACTGATCTGGTTGCAGTAACGCTTGAAGAAATGGAAAAGTTTGCATTCCCGGTTTCGCACCAGAAGATTTGGAAAGAAACCAATGCAGCCTTAAAGACCGGCAGATAACATACTGAATTAAAGAGGCCCGTCCCCCGTTGATTTACACACCGGGGGACGGGCCTTGAAAGATGAATAATTCAATCGTAAACAGGCTTGGTGCCGTGTGTATAATCGGCTTCCCCGCGGTTCAGTCCACCACGTTTTTCGATTTCTTCTACGATTTCACGATGAATGGATTGTCCTTCGGCATTTAAATAGGGTACTATTTGTTGTAGTGAATGATGGAAGTAAGCAAGCTCGCTTTTCTTCCATTCACCTTTAGGGAGCATGGACAGCTCCGTCATATCACGACCCACATACATTCGATCAGACCTCCAGTTATTTAGAATATCTACTTTAGTTTTTAGTAAATGGCGGCTGATTATGCTTTAGAAAAAGAATTGCTTATTATGGTAAATGAAATTGAAAGGATGATTGAAATGAGTGGAAAAGTAGCATTAGTAACAGGAAGCAGCCGTGGACTTGGAAGAGAGATCGCCATTCAATTGGCACAACAAGGATATGATATCGTCGTGAACTATGCACGCAGCAAAAAAGGGGCACTGGAAACGGCAGAACAAGTGGAAAAATTAGGGCGCAAAGCTTTTGTCGTTCGAGCAAATGTAGGTGATGTGGATAAAATCAAAGCGATGTTCGAACAGATAAAAGATGAATTCGGACGTCTTGATGTCCTGGTCAGCAACGCTGCTTCAGGAGTACTTCGTCCTGTCATGGAACTGGAAGAGTCACACTGGGATTGGACGATGAACATCAATAGTAAAGCTTTATTGTTCTGTGCACAGGAAGCAGCAAAACTGATGGATAATGGCGGGAGAATCGTGAGCATCAGCTCGCTCGGATCGATTCGATATCTTGATAATTACACGACAGTCGGTGTATCAAAAGCAGCGGTGGAGGCGTTGACTCGTTACCTTGCCGTGGAGCTTGCATCAAAGAATATCATTGTTAATGCTGTTTCAGGGGGAGCTATTGATACGGATGCACTTAAGCATTTCCCGAATCGTGAAGAATTATTGGAGGATGCACGCAAAAATACTCCGGCAGGGCGCATGGTAGAAATCGAAGATCTTGTGAAATCGGTTTTATTCCTTGTTTCTGACGATTCATCGATGATCAGAGGGCAGACGATCATTGTAGACGGAGGACGTTCACTGCTCGTTTAATGTTTATATGTGGAATTTTTTTCCTAGATTTTTTTGGATAGTCTTCTCCCCGCCTGGTTATCTTAATTAGCGTGGAGGTGATTACAATGGCAAAACAAACAAACAAAACTCAAGCTGGTACAAACGTTCAACACGTTAAACAACAAAACCAACAAGCTGCAGGAGCTCAGCAACAATTCGGTACTGAGTTCGCTTCAGAAACAAACGCTCAAGAAGTGCGTCAACAAAACGCTCAATCTCAAGCTAAAAAATCCCAAAACTCTGGTCAACAACGCTAATCTCTCAGATCAGAACGAAGCACCCGCTTTTTAAGCGGGTGCTTTTTCACGTTAGAGCATGGAGGGACGTTCCTTTAGCAAAATTAAAGGGCCGTCCCTCCATGCTTCTGTCGACAAAAGTGGTGTCATTGTGACAGATGTTGTCAAAGGTTATTAGAGGGGAAAGGAGAATGTTTAGAAGAGCTGGTTTAGAAGGGACGGTTGACTTGATGCGGCAAAAATTCAATGAATTGGTAACGAAACAGCTGGCGACTATGGATAAACTGCTGAATCTTCAGGCAGAGATTGAGTGCTGTCAAAAGCTTGAAGAAGAACTTGTAAAATCACAGCAAATCACCAAGGTCCAGTCATTGGAGAATGAAATCATTCAAAAGAAAAAAGACCTAAGAGAGATACAGAGAATCTTCCAGGAACAGACAGAGGATGTTATCCGTTCCTATCAGAAAGAATACAATGAAGTTACATCTTAGTTTGAAAATTCTTTGGAGAAATGTCCGATCCATGTTGAAAAAAGTGGAAATATCTTTTGGAAAGCATCTAAGTAATTCAGATCACAAGAAACTTTTAAATTGAAAGCAATCTTAATTTACAGGGCCATCTTTAAAGGAGAATTTCTTTAAAGACAGCCCTTTTGTTTTAAATTTACGAGGGAAACGTTATAATAATAGAATAAACACTTATATATACATGGAATTTGTTAGGAAAGAAGGGGATACAATGGCTGTTCCCACTGAAGGGCGATCTGTACAAATACATAGTTATAAGCATGATGGCAATATCCACCGGATATGGAATGAGACGACTGTCCTCAAAGGGACAAGTAATATCATCATCGGTGGAAACGACCGGACACTCGTAACGGAATCCGACGGCAGAACATGGATGACGCGTGAACCGGCAATCTGTTATTTTCATTCTGAACTATGGTTTAACATTATTTGTATGATCCGTGAGGACGGGATTTATTATTATTGTAATTTAAGTTCACCATTCGTATACGATCATGAAGCAATCAAGTACATCGATTATGACTTGGACATCAAAGTGTTTCCTGATATGACGTATACCTTACTAGATGAGGATGAATACGAAGCTCATCGGAAATTGTACGGTTACCCGGATGTGATCGATCACATCCTGAAGAGGAATGTTGAAAAGCTTGTAAGGTGGATTCGACAAAGGAAAGGCCCATTTGCACCTGACTTTATTGATATCTGGTATGAACGCTACTTGACTCATAGGGGGTAACCAACCTGAACAAATGTATAGTCGATGAAGGGCTGACCCAGTAAGGAGCCTCCTTTTCTCTCCCTGCACAGGCAATTGGAGAAAGGGAATACCGCGCTCCTGTTGGGTCATCCCTTTTTATTCGGTGTTTTAAACTCAACAAGTTTCAAATAGGAAAGGAGCAGTATTTTGGATAGTATCAAACGCTACCTGCAATTTGTTAAGCCTTATCGCTGGCAGATTATAGGTACACTCTTCATAGGGATTATAAAGTTTGCCATTCCTCTGTTGATCCCGATTCTAATTAAATATGTCATCGATGATATCGTCGGGAATGGAAGCTTGACAACAGATGAAAAAACAAGTCATTTACTCACGATCATGGGAGTCATGCTCGTCTTGTTTCTCATCATCAGGCCGCCCGTTGAGTATTACAGGCAATATTTTGCACAATGGACAGGAAATAAGATCCTGTTTGATTTAAGGGACAACCTTTTTTCACATATACAAAAATTAAGCTTTAAATATTATTCAAATACCCGTGCAGGTGAAGTCATATCGAGGGTTATCAATGATGTCGAGCAGACGAAGAACTTTGTTATCACGGGACTCATGAATCTATGGCTGGATGCAGCCACCATCATCATTGCCCTTGCCATTATGTTCACAATGGATGTGACACTGACACTGGTTTCACTGATTGCTTTTCCTTTCTATGCTTTTTCAGTAAGGTATTTCTTTGGAAGGCTTCGCGGTTTGACGAGAGAGCGTTCCCAGGCTCTTGCGGAGGTACAGAGTCATCTGCATGAAAGAGTCCAGGGAATGTCAGTCATTAAGAGCTTTGCAGTAGAGGACTATGAACAGAAGCAGTTTGAAGGTCAGAACAGTAATTTCTTAACCAAGGCTTTAAAGCAGACCAGCTGGAATGCAAAAGCCTTTGCGGTAGTGAATACCATTACGGATATCTCTCCACTGATCATCATCGGATACGCAGGTCTCCAAGTCATTGAAGGGGATCTTACCATTGGGACAATGGCGGCTTTCATCGCCTATATCGACCGCCTTTACAATCCACTGAGAAGGCTGGTGAACTCATCGACTACCCTGACACAATCAATTGCCTCTATGGACAGGGTCTTTGAATTCATGGATGAGAAGTATGATATCGATGACGCGCCAGATGCAGTACCCTGCCGAAATGTAAAAGGCGATATCCAGTTCAAGAATGTTTCATTTCAGTATGATCCAAAGGAAGAAGAGGTATTGAGAAATCTCAATTTAAACATTCGGTCAGGGGAAACCGTTGCTCTTGTCGGAATGAGCGGTGGTGGAAAGTCTTCCCTTGTCAGCTTGATTCCACGCTTCTACGATGTAACCAAGGGAGAAATCCAATTAGACGGCACAGATATCAGACGATTCGAAGTCAGGTCTCTCAGGGATAAAATCGGAATGGTCCTGCAGGATAATATTCTTTTCAGTGAATCAGTGAAGATGAATATTAAATTCGGTAACCCGGAAGCAAGTGATGAAGATGTCATCAAGGCGGCCAAAGCAGCAAATGCCCATGATTTTATCTTGAAGCTTCCTCAAGGTTACGATACCCGAGTGGGAGAAAGAGGAGTCAAGCTCTCTGGCGGACAGAAGCAAAGAGTGGCAATCGCCAGGGTTTTCTTGAAAAACCCTCCCATTCTTATTCTCGATGAAGCTACTTCTGCCCTTGATCTTGAGAGTGAGCACCTGATTCAGGAAGCACTGGAAATACTGGCGAAAGACCGGACTACATTTATTGTAGCCCACCGGCTGTCCACCATCACCCATGCCGACCGCATTATCCATATGGAGTACGGGGAAGTGACCGAAATGGGGACCCACCATGAATTGATGGAAAAACAAGGACATTATTATAAGCTCTTCCAGGTCCAGCAATTGGATCAATAACCTGATCATGACATTTTACCGTAATAAAACATGGGTAAAATGTCATGATTTTTTTATATGAAAGAAGACCTATTTATCCATTAAATGAGTCTTGCTTAGGTCTGAATAACCTGATAATAGCAAGAATGAAACGTATTATTGGACATATATTGAAATGAAATGGGAAACGGAGACGATAAATCTCTTAAATAGAAAGTTCTGAAAATAGATTGCAACATTTGTAACATCTTGTATAATAGGAAACATATTAAATTTAGAAAATAATCATAATTTAGAAAAGAGAGAATTGTTTTAAGGGGAGGATTTGAATGAGTCAAGCACGTCCTTTACTAACCGTAGAAGATCTTAGGACCTCCTTTTTTACCGATGACGGAGAAGTCCCTGCAGTCGATGGAGTTAGTTTTCACGTGAATGAGGGAGAAATACTGGGGGTTGTTGGTGAAAGCGGATGCGGTAAAAGTGTAACATCCCTTTCCATAATGGGCCTTGTACCCAGCCCGCCGGGAAAAATCACGGGAGGTAAGATCCTATATAAGGATGAAGACCTGACGAAAGCATCCGAAAAGAGGATGAGAGATATCCGGGGAAATGATATTGCTATGATCTTCCAGGAACCGATGACCTCGTTAAACCCGGTCTTTACGATAGGAGATCAATTAACCGAAGCGATTCGCATACATACTAAAGCGTCGAAGAAACAAGCGAGAGCCAAAGCAGTAGAGATTATGAAAATGGTAGGTCTTCCACGGTCTGATGAGCTGATTAATGAGTATCCTCATCAATTATCCGGAGGGATGAGGCAGAGGGTCATGATTGCAATGGCCATGGTCTGCGATCCCCAAGTGCTGATTGCCGATGAACCTACTACAGCACTGGACGTAACGATTCAGGCTCAGATCTTAAAGCTGATGAAAAAGCTGAACAAGGAATTGAATACAGCGGTGCTGCTGATTACCCACGATTTAGGTGTAGTGGCTGAAACGTGTGAAAGAATTGTTGTTATGTATTCAGGTAAAGTCGTCGAGGAAGGCACAGTGGAGGAGATCTTCAAAAATCCACAGCATCCATATACAAAAGGACTCATCCAGTCCGTGCCTGATATGCGTGTTAAGCAGCAGAGGCTCCACTCGATTCAAGGGAGTGTCCCAAAGCCCGGGTCGATCAGCAGAGGATGCCGCTTCGCCGCTCGCTGCGAGTTTGCGTTTGACCGCTGCTTAGTAGAAACACCGGAATTATATGAAACGACACCAGGACATTGCACACGGTGCTTCCTGTTCGATGAAACTGAGGAGGGAGTTTATGACGGAACCATTGCTGAAGGTTGAAAATCTTAAGAAACATTTCCCGATAACAGGAGGAATTCTTGGACGGCCTGTAAGTTCGGTAAAAGCGGTAGATGGAGTCTCATTTACAGTTAATAAAGGTGAAACGTTGGGGATAGTCGGTGAAAGCGGTTGCGGCAAGTCGACCACCGGCCGGATGCTGATGAGACTGATCGATCCTTCAGAGGGCAGAGTAACCTTTGAAGACCGTGAGCTTACGAGTCTATCAAACTCTGAAATGAGAAAGATACGAAGGGAAATCCAAATGGTCTTTCAAGATCCTTATGCTTCCCTGAATCCAAGGCATACCGTTGAAAAGATATTGGAAGAGCCTTTGAAAGTACATGGAATGGGCTCGGCAAAGGAACGCAAAAAGAGAGTGCATGAACTGCTGAATATAGTGGGTTTGAGCAGCTATCACGCAAAGCGCTATCCGCACCAATTCAGCGGCGGGCAAAGACAGCGTATCGGGATTGCACGTGCACTCATGACGAAACCGAAACTGATCATAGCAGATGAACCCGTTTCTGCATTGGACGTATCGATTCAGTCCCAAGTATTAAATCTGATGCAGGATCTGCAAAAAGAGTTCGAACTCACCTATATCTTCATTGCACATGATTTGGGTGTAGTCAGGCATATAAGCGACAGAGTCGGAGTTATGTATTTAGGGAAAATGGTGGAGCTCAGTGATAGCGAGAAGTTATATGACAAACCATTGCACCCTTATACACAGGCACTTCTCTCCGCGGTTCCGATCCCGGATCCGGACTTTAAGAGAGAGACGATCCTGCTGCAGGGAGATATCCCGAGCCCTTCCAATCCGCCAAGCGGATGCACATTCCATACCCGGTGCCCCCACGCATCGGAAGTTTGTAAGCAGAAGGTGCCGGAATTCAAGGAACACCAACCAGGGCATTATGTAGCTTGCCACCTTTATTAGGCGGCATGTCTCATAAGTATATAAACAATTTCAGGAGGGGATTTCATTGAGGAAAAAAGGCTGGTCAATTTTAATGCTTTTAATCTTGGTCCTGTCGTCCGTTTTATACGGGTGCGGAGGCTCAGAGGAGTCATCAGGCGGTGACAGTGACAGTAAAGACAGCGGAGATCCTAAAGTGCTGATCTTTGGACGCGGGGGAGACTCAGTTGCACTTGACCCGGCGACCGTAACAGATGGTGAATCATTTAAAGTAACGAAGAATATTTTCGAAACGTTAGTGAAATTTGGTGAACAGGATACTGAACCAAATCCTGGTCTTGCAGAAGAATGGAAGGTCTCCGAAGATGGATTGACTTATACGTTCACACTTCGTGAAGGGGTTAAATTCCAAGACGGGTCCGACTTTAATGCGGATGCAGTTGTAAAGAACTTTGATCGCTGGATGAACGGCGATGCAGACAAATTCCCTTATTACAGCTCTATGTTTGGCGGGTTTAAGGGAGACGAAGGCCACGTAATCAAAGAAGTAAAGGCTGTGGATGAAAAAACGGTTGAATTCGTATTAAAACGTCCGCAGGCACCATTCTTGAAAAATATCGCAATGAGTCCATTCGCAATCGTGAGCCCTAAAGCAATCGATGAATTTGGAGACAAACTGGGTGAAACACCTACAGACGCAGGTACTGGTCCTTTCAAATTTGTAGAATGGAAGCGTAATGACAAAATCGTTCTTGAAAAGAATGAAGACTATTGGAACAAAGATCTTCCTAAGCTTGACCAAGTTGTATTCAAATCAATTCCTGAAAACTCCGCTCGTTTGAACGCGCTGATTTCAGGGGAAATTGATCTTGCTGATGGTGTAAATCCAAGTGATGCATCTCAAGTTGAAAGCAATGACCAATTACAAATATTCGAACGTCCATCAATGAACGTTGGTTACCTTGGTTTAACTTCAACTCGTGAGCCATTCGATGACCCTAAAGTACGTCAGGCCATCAACTATGCAATCAATAAGCAGGAGATCGTTGATGCATTCTTCGAAGGAAGAGCAGAAATCGCGAAGAACCCAATGCCTCCGGTAATCGCTGGATATAATGATGAAATTGAAGGGTACGAGTACAATCCTGAGAAAGCAAAAGAACTTCTTGCTGAGGCAGGGTTGAAAGATGGATTTGAAATGGAGTTATGGGCAATGCCTGTACCTCGTCCATATATGCCTGATGGTCAAAAAGTAGCGGAAGCGATCCAAGCCGACTTGGCTGAAGTGGGTGTGAAAGCCAATATCGTATCATACGAGTGGGCTACTTATCTTGATAAAGCAAGTAAAGGTGAAGCTGACGCATTCTTACTAGGCTGGACCGGTGACAATGGTGATGCTGATAACTTCCTATATGTATTACTTGATGAAGATAATATCGGAAGCAACAACTACTCTTACTACAAGAACGATGATCTTCACAAAATCCTGATCGATGCACAGACAGAAGTGGACCAGGCAAAACGTGAAGAGCTATACAAACAAGCCCAGGAAATCATTCACGAAGATGCTCCTTGGGTACCGTTAGCTCACTCTACGCCGCTATTGGCAGGAAGTGCAGCAGTGAAAAACTTCAAACCGCATCCAACTGGATCCGACTGGTTAGGTGCAGTGGATATCGAACAATAATCAGTATCGAACGGGGGAGATATCTTAGTATTCTCCCCCGTTTATACATAGTATAGCTGAGCATGCCGAGTTTAATAGCAACGATCTTCAAAGTATCATAGAATCTCCATTCAGAGAGGTGAACAAAATGTTTCAATACACCATACGAAGATTACTTCAATTAATTCCTGTATTACTGGGGATGACTTTGATCGTATTTTTCATTATCCGTGCCATACCGGGA
>NZ_JABMCR010000160.1 GCF_013179555.1 Bacillus haikouensis | reverse complement strand
TCATTATTCCTTATTCAATCTGTGAAAAATAAGTATTTTTTATTGCAATCAAGGTACTACCTTATGCAAGGGAACATAATACAAGCAGAAACCCTTCTGCATAAAATGAAAAAGCACCGTAAAGAATTAAGCGCATATGAAATTCATTTGCTTCATCACCTTTTGGGAATCACAGAAGTGCTGAAAGGGGACTTCAAGAAAGCTCTGGAGTACCTGCTTGAAATCAATGAAAAAGAATATCTAAATCATGAGTTTTTCTATCAAATCGCCATTGCTTATCATAACCTTCATTTTAAAGTAAAGGCTTATTACTATAGTGAACTCGCCCTGGATTACTTCAGGAAAACCAATAATTTTAAAAAAATCATTGATGCTGAAACAATCAAGTTGATAAACGAAGGAAGAAACGAACTTTGGAATTTTGAAGATCTCATTGATCGATATAATCGATTAATAGCACAATGTGATATTCTCAATGAAACTTCTAAGAAGGCGGCTTTATTAAGCAATTTGGCTTATGAACACTCCTATGCAGGGGACAATGAAAATGCGAAAAAATACTATGAAAAGACATTATCTTTACAAGAAAAAGATAAACACTCTCCTATCTATCTTAATAATTTGATTGGGTACGTTTATTGCTGTTTACACATTGAAGGAGATCAAGACGAACAGCAACTCAAGCAATTAATTGAAATAGGCAGTCAAATCGCAATGGACATCCACGATCAAAGCAGCTTTCAATTTTTCAAAATGCTTCGTTTATTATATGAGAATAAAAAAAAGCTGTACTATCAATTTATTGAAGACAAAATCATTCCTATGTTGGAGGAAAAAGGAAAACATCAACAATTACAAACATATGAAAAAACTATGTATCAGCATTACTTAGACGAGGAAAATCTAGAGAAAGCTCTTCAGTATGCGAGTAGATTGGTTCAAAATTGTTAGATGAGTTTGTAAGTTTTGGAGACTTCCCTAAATCAAAAGATATATAGTTTGCAGATAAATTCCAATCAGAAAGGAATTATATAAAATTAGAATAGGATTGCCTTTAGACCAAGAGTACAGGAAAAGTACCTTGGTTTTTTTATTTTAAGAAGTAAAAGCTCCACCTGCCGTTCAAAATCCAGAAAGAATGTACGATTTCAAAAATTCCTTCCGACATTTTAATTCTAATAAGTAGACTAAACCACCAGTAGTTCTGCAACAAGTGCCTCTAACCGACAAATTTGGGGAATTTAGATAGTAATATAAGACTGGTTATTATGTCATGTATCAGAATTATTCTTTTGCCAGTAAAGGATCATCCATTACAATACTGGCTCGAATTAGGTGGTAATACCTATCATCCTAGAAGCTCTTTCCCCCTGTTTAACCCAATACAACAAACTTTCAAGCTGTGTAATAATATAATTAGAAATCAGAATCTTAACGAAATTCTGATTGTAATAGATCCTCTTTTACTTCTATCAGAAATTACATACACCTCAACTAGAATAGTGGGTGAGAAATGGAGCAGGTAGTGAACATTGTCAAAAAAGCTATACCAATTGTAATCTTTATACTCATCTTGATGATCATTGTTTCCATTTTCATAAGCCTGAGCAGCAGTAAACCGCTAACCTTTTTTGGATACAAACCGCTGACAGTATTGTCGAATAGTATGGTTCCTACTTTTGAGGCTGGGGACGTAATCATCACCAAAGAGATAGATGCAGAAGATCTTAAAGCGGGAGATATCATCACTTTTTACAACAAAGAGAACAACTTGATTACTCACAGAATCACCTCAATTGTTGGAACAGGAGGAGAGGAACACTTCTATACACAAGGTGACAACAACAACACAATGGATGAGGACATGACAACGGCAAATAAAATAGTAGGGAAGGAACTATTCCATATTCCCAATCTTGGTTTTCTATCTCAATACACGAAAGGACCGATGGGTTTCTTACTATTTATTATTATTCCATTAGCAGGGTATGTGTGTTTAACGGTTTATGAAAAAACGAAGCAGCAGAAGAAACAAGAGGAATTTACCAAATCAAAAAATTAATGGGGGATTGACATGTTTAAGTTGAAAAATGCATTTCTGGGAAGCGCGTTAGTAGGGGCAATCGTAGTATCTGGAAGCTTTGGTACATATTCTTGGTTTACATCCGAGACGAATGCCACAGGTACGATTTCGAACGGAACATTAGAAATAAACAACTCACAAGACATGGAAACAAAGATCATCGAAGCTACCGGGTTTGCTCCTTCTCAATTAAAATACGGTGAATGGTTAAAGGTTGAAAATACAGGAGATATGAACGCTTATCTTAGAGCTACCTATAACCAGTCTCTAAGTGCAGATGTACCATTAGATGCATATAAAGTAGGGTATATCGCTTATAAGTTCTCTGAAGGACAAGAAATGACAGACGACATCCTGGAAGAATCAAGAATCTACTTAGATGAGTTATTCAATGGGACAACCAATGAAGTAAAATCTGTGTCCAAAGCGATCGCTCCTGGAGTTGAAATGGTTGTCGGATTTGTCGAGGAAGAAGAAAATCAACCTGCTGCAAAAGGCATGAGCGGAAAAGCCAAGATGGTACTCGGGGATGGCTCGAAAGAAGGCGCGAAGCATGAATTCTGGCAATTAAATGATGACCAATATATTGATCTTTCTTTCGCAATCAAATTGGACGAAAAAGCCGGTAATGAATATCAAGGGGTTACGTATACATCGAATTTGAATATAACAGCCAAGCAAATGGATGATGGAGCTAAAAACTAAAGTATCCCTTCATGATAGATCTTCACTCATGACGGTTGAAAAAGAAATCGATAGGAGACAATCTTTGATAGATTGTCTTTTTTTTTACTTTTTCATAAAGGAGATCGGATGTTAATGAAGAGTTTCTACTGGAATCTCCTTTTGCTAGTCTTTATGATGGGCGTAGGAGGATGTAAGGCGAACATAGGGGAGGATACCTTTCAAAAAGAGGAAGAGGTGGTGGAGGAGACAATGAATTCCTCAGTTAAGGTTGATCCATCGATTGACCTTTCAAGTGAGAAGACAGTATCAATTATCATTGAATTTAAGACCAAACCGGCAAAAATTGCTATCCTGGAAGCAGAAGCTCAAGGATTGAAGATAAGCCTGGACGCAGCCAAGGAACATGTAGAAAAAAGCCATCAGGCGTTTCAGAAGGAACTTCATGCCTTTCTGGATGGAAAACAAGTGGAATATAGCATTAAACATAGGTATAAAACTGCCTTTAATGGGGTGTCAATGGAATTGCCTGCAAATGAAATTAAGAGGTTAATGGGTTCTTCGGTCATTTCCAAAATTTATCCAAATGAAGAAATCCAACTGAATCCTCCTATCCAGCCTTTAGACCAGATGTAATAGAAAAGAAAACCGTCCAACCCTTTCATGTTTCTAAAAAGTGTGGCGGTTTTCTTTTATACTAAAGTAGAAAATCACGATCAATTTAAGAAAAGGGCACGTGTTTTATCCTTGACTATAATCACAAAATTTAACTAAATTTTAGGTTATTATAGATGGAATTGTTGTTCTGAAAATATATTTTGTGCGCAATATCACGAAGTTGCTCTTGAAGTTGTCAAAAATAGTTAAACAAAAAGTCGATTTGAACATTCTGATGAGACCTGCTTTAGAAGCGGTAAGAAGTGAATTCCCTGAACGATTCTCGTCAGTACGATAGTGCAAACAGGAGATTTTATTATAGTCCAAACGTGGATTCAGAGCATAAAAACAACCAAAAGAAAGGATGCATTTCCGTGGTTTCATTGGCAGAAAGATAAAGTTCACTTGCGTTTTCTTATATTCAGCAAGGTTATCGGTTAACCGGGTACAGCTTAAACTCTTGAAGAAGACAGGTTCCACCTATAGAATATATTCCAATTAAATCTTCTACATCAAAAAAAGAAACTGACATGCACTCATTGCATACATATAGAAGTGGAGATGAATTGGAGGTGTGCATCATGAAAAAAGAAAAAGCAACAAGCAAGGAACCACTGTTGTATATTCAGCAGCCTAAGCTACAGGAAGTAAAAGGGAATATGCAAGTGACCTACCGTTCCGCAAAGCCAAAAGAAAAAAAAGAAAACATCCCGAACCAATCAATTGCACTTGATTCAGAAAAGCATCGTGATGTTGAAAATAGAAATGAAAAAACATATCAGAAAGAAACAAGTGAGGATAGACAGCCTCAAACGAAGTCTGAAAAAGAGGAACCAAAGTCAGCAGCATACTCCTTCAGAAGGCTGAAACCTTTCAAAGAACTAAACATGGAAGAAAAGCTGGATTATATCTCTGCCAGTATCAATGGCAAAGTACCGTTTCCATGTGAGTTCAGCACAGATACGGTCGCATATAAAGGTGTGCTTTCCGTAAAAAATGATCATGAGTTAAAAGTAAAAACATTTCAGGGCGAAGAAGTGACCATCGCAAAAGAATCATTGAAATCAATCAAAATGATAGGCTTACACTAAAAGAAGCCAGGCGGGAATTCCCGGCTGGCTTCTTTCTCAGTTAAACTTTGCTGTTTTCAAGCTGATTAATCTTCACACAAGTCAACATAAACATCTTTGATACATTGAATTGCACAGAAGCAATCTAGATCGACAGTGATACAGTCACCAGTCAATTCCCATTCGCTCATCATGCCTTCTGCTTCATCAAAATCTTCGCCTCTGCTGTCGCCTCTGCTGCCGCCATGACCACCATGATGCTCAGGCTTCAATACTTGTAAAGTAGCGCAGCAGTTATCGAATATTTCTTTAACCCGGAAAAATGGGGATTTCCAAGGCTTACCTTTGATGTGCGCTTTGAATGTGTCACCATTCTTCAAATAAAGCTTGAAGATACGGGTGTTTACACGATTAGCAGGGCTTACCATCGTTCCCAGTGGCTCAAGGAAACAGTCATTACGGCATTCGTTGCAATCGTCACCAGCGTCTTGAATATCCTTAATAGCGCGAACTGCTTGACATACACAGCCGAGATCTTTTTTACCAAAATCTCTATCTCTTCCGCAACCCATATAAAGTTCCTCCTTAAAATGAATTTCATTTACATTACTAACATATTGTTGGATAGGCAATTAGGTAACGGACATCTGCCCTCTTTTAAAAATTTGGGCTTGTATAAATTTATATTCAGAGAAAGGGGGATCTCAGTTGGAGTTTACAATGGTACAGCTTATAGCTCTCGGATTTGCTATTTTCCGTATGACACATCTGATGGTCTTTGATAAAATTACAGAATTTATGCGGACGCCATTTTTTGATGAGGTGAAGGAGGAGGAAAATGGTGTGGAAGAAATTTATCTCATTCCAAAAACAGGTGGTGTGATAGGCTTTATAGGACAATTATTGTCCTGTTATTGGTGTACCGGAATATGGGTGAGTTTATTTTTGTATGGCGGTTACTTATGGCTGCCCCTCTATTTTGGACCGTTCATTACATTACTTGCAGTTGCAGGTGTGGCCGCAATTATAGAAGCAGCTGTTCAGAACTGGAATAGAGGTGCCGACTAGGTAATTAGTGGAAACAAGCACGCCTCTATTCACATATAATGAATCAACTTCATCCAAAAGGAGGCAATAAATTGAAAAAAACCTCTGTAAATAGCATGATTAGACCAACAACTGCTACAGCTAATAAAAAGAAAAAAGGCTGCGGTTGCGGCTCGAAATCAAAGAAAAATTAGATTGCTCTTAAGAGCAGTCTTTTTTTTTCATAAAATTAGACTTTATGAAAAAAATAAGGAGTGAGTATAAATAAAAATGAGGGATTTAGTATGAAAAAATGTTTATTTGCAGTAATCACTGCCTGCTTATTGATTCTGGGATGCGTTAATAAGGAGGATGGAAAGGAGAGCAAGATCGCCCTCCTTAAGAAAACCGACCCGGCGCCCATTGAACTGGTTGATCATCCTGAAACGGATAGTTTCGGCCATGCAATAAAAAAGGAATTGGCCAAGAAGAAGGAGCTTTATGATGTAGCTGTCATTCAGAGCAAAAAAGAAACGCTTGTCGTTTACAAAGTAAAACATCTACAGCGCTTTAAAATGAAGAAAATCGAAAAGGACATGGAGAAGTATCTCGAAGGGAAATATCCCGGCGAAGATTTCATTTTATCCAGTGACTATAAGATATTTCTGGAAACTGTCCGCTTAAAAGAAAAAATGCAGCATAAGTCGATTTCGAAGAAAGAGGCTGAAGAGGAATTCAAAGATATCATCGAACTTCAAAAAGAAAAGACATAGGAGGAATCAGTAGTGGGAAAAACACAAAAAACCCCCGAACAACAGAAATATGAAAGCCTGGAAAAGCAATATGAAACAAAAAGGCCTTTATTGACAAATGTGATTAAAGCATTTTTTGTGGGGGGAGCCATTTGTCTTGTTGGCCAGGCTGTAAGTTATTTCTATATATATTTTTTCAACTTCACCGAGCAGACAGCCGGGAACCCCACAGTGGCTACAATGGTCTTTTTTGCCATGATCCTTACAGGGTTCGGTATATATGATCATCTTGGGCAATTCGGAGGGGCCGGAAGTGCAGTTCCTGTAACAGGATTCGGTAATGCAGTAATTTCAGCTGCAATCGAACATAAAACAGAGGGGTACGTTTTAGGTGTAGGGGGGAACATCTTTAAACTTGCCGGTTCAGTCATCGTATTTGGGGTATTTGCAGCTTTTGTAGTTGCCTTAATAAAGACTTTATTAATTAAATGGGGAGTGATCTAATGCTTAAGGGAAAAAGATCATGGGTCTTTAAGGCACAGCCTGCGATTCTTTCCACCGGTGTGGTCGGAGGTCCTTTTGAAAAAAAGGGGAAGTTAGCGTCAGATTTTGACCGGTTTTATGACGATTTGTGGATGGGACAAGATACGTATGAAAAAGCGAATCGCACTCTTATTGAAGATGCTGTGCAATTAGCACTTGAGAAGCAATCTCTCCAAAAGGAGGATGTGCAATTTTTCTTGACCGGCGACCTGATCAATCAGATAACTCCTTCAAGCTTTGCGGCACGGACTTATTCATTTCCATATTTCGGTCTGTTCGGTGCATGTTCCACTTCAATGGAAGGATTGGCACTGGCCGCTTTTCTAGTGAATTATCATGGAGCTGAAACAGTGATGACGGGTGCTTCCAGTCATAACTCAGCTACAGAAAAGCAATTTCGATATCCGACAGAGTATGGCGGCCAAAAACCTCCTACTGCTCAATGGACGGTAACTGGTGCAGGGTATGCAGTGGTGGGAAATGGTGATGGACTGTCTGCACCAGCACCTAGAGTGACTTCTGCAACAATAGGTAAAGTGATTGATCTTGGTTTATCAGATCCTTTCAATATGGGTGGCGCGATGGCACCGGCGGCCGCAGACACGATTTCCGGTCATTTTCAAGATTTAGGAAGAGACCCTTCCTACTATGATTTAATTGTTACCGGAGATCTTGCGGCAATTGGGAGACAGACGGCGATGGAGATGCTCAAGGAGAAGGGCTTCACTCTGACAGAACAGCAATATAAGGATTGCGGATTACTCATTTATGGAGAAGATCAGCCGGTCCAATCGGGAGCAAGCGGACCAGGGTGCTCAGCGACCGTTCTATACGGCCACTTGCTGAACGAAATGAAGAAGGGTACTTATAAACGTATTTTAGTGGTCGCAACGGGTGCGCTGCTGTCGCCGCTTACCTTTCAACAAGGGGAGACAATCCCGTGCATTGCCCATGCAGTGTCGATAGAATTTTTGTAAAGTAAAGGAGGAATCGTAAATGATTGCAATGTTTTTTTGGTCATTTGTGATCGGTGGAATCATCTGTGTCATCGGCCAGTTAATGTTTGATGTAGCGAAATTGACACCTGCACACACTTTGAGTCTGCTAGTGGTAGCAGGCGCCATACTTTCGGGATTTGGATTATATGAACCGCTTATTGATTTTGCAGGGGCAGGGGCAACGATTCCAATCACAAGCTTTGGCAATTCCCTTGTAAACGGGGCGATGCAGGAATCACAGGAACACGGGCTGGTGGGTGTATTAACGGGGATGTTCGAGGTAACAAGTTCCGGTATATCCGCTGCGATCGTGTTTGGCTTTATGGGTGCACTCCTTTTTAAACCAAAGGGGTAATGGGAGGAAACAGAAATGCCTGAATACTTGCAAGTAGCAGTCAGAAGCTTGTTTATTCTTCTCTCTTTGTTTATTATTACAAAATTACTGGGGAAAAAACAGCTGTCGAAATTATCATTTTTTGAGTATATAACAGGCATAACAGTAGGCAGCATAGCCGGCACTCTTTCAATGGATCTCGGTCTGCCGCTGGGCGAGGGCCTGATGAGTATTTTACTCTGGTTCTTATTTCCACTGCTTTTTTCTATCTTGTCTCTGAAAAGCAGCAGATTCAGAAGATTTGCCGAGGGTACGCCGTCCATTTTTATAAAAAATGGTGAAATCGATGAGAAAGCCCTGCGGAAAGAGAAGTACTCGGTGGATGAGCTGCTTGAGCAACTAAGGAAAAAAGATGTATTCCGTGCTGCGGATGTTGAGTTTGCCACTTTAGATACAAACGGCGATCTGAGCGTAATGCTGAAGAAAAACAAACAGCCCCTATTGAAAGAGGATATGTCGCTAGTCACTCAGGTATCTACTCCTCCTCAGGCTGTGATTTCTGATGGGAAGATTGATGAAGCGGCATTGAATGAAATAGGATTTCCAAAACCCTGGCTTCTAAAAGAACTATCTAAGAGGCAGCTGAGTGTCGAGTCGATCTTTTTGGCACAGGCAGACAGTGAAGGTAATCTCACCTTCGATCTTTTTAATTGGACAAATACACACCAAAAATAAAAAAAGCCCATACGGATCAACCCTCACTTACATATGTTATAAATGACTAAAGGTAAAGTGAGGTGATGCTAAATGCCTTACGGATATGGATATGGATATGGTGGTGGCTCCGGATATGGCGGGGGTTATGGATCTACTTTCGTATTAATCGTCGTCTTATTCATCTTGTTGATTATTGTTGGTGCCAGCTTCTGCTAATTTGAAGCGAAAAATGAGACAGAATCCTCGAATAGAGTGATCCTGTCTTTTTTTTATGAACATTCACGCTCTCCGCTTTTTTACATATGATGCTTATAGTTAAAAAGGAGGCGTGTTACTCATGAATAACAACTTTTTCAAGAATCTCGAGCAAAAGACAGGCGTCAACATGAACGAAGTGTTAGAGCTTGCCAACTCATTGCAAAATGCTAATTTCAAAGATGAGGCAACTGTGAGAAGTGTCATCAAACGGGTGTCTAAAATCGCAAAGAAACCTGTCAATAAAGAAACGGAAGACAAAATAGTCCAATCAATCGTAAACGATGGGAAGCAATTGGATTTCAGTACCATTTCAAATATGCTGAATAAGGGAAAAAAATAATTTTCTCAAAGAGAATGGACATAAAAGCACGGAAACCTTCGTACTTTATGTTAATTCTCTTTTATTTTTTGTTTTTACAGTGGTTAAGTCTCCAAAAGTTTTAATCATATATATCAGGGTAAAAAGCTAATATAAGGAGTTGATCTGAATGGGGTATATTGCGCCGATACCACACCATCAATATAAACAGTATCAAGAAAGAGAGATGAAGGTTGAAAAACATCCGTATCGATTCTTCCCCGTACAACCCGTAAAAGCATTGAAGAATAAATCAAAACAGACCGATCACGAAGAAATACATACCCAGCCATACAGAGAGAGCAATCATAATGATCCGCCATCCCGCATAGGAAAATTCCAAAAAACATTCATCTCTTCCGAATTATTAGCCCAACTTACAGGAAAAGGGGCAAACATTAACGAATATGTATAAAGAAAAGCGGAGGCGGCTTGCCTAGAGGCGACAAGCATAAGACAGGGCAGCCACAAAGGCGCCTTTTGCCTTTTTGGCTGTCATGACTTATGTCTCGAGCTACTAGCCGCCGAAGGAACATCC
>NZ_JABMCR010000016.1 GCF_013179555.1 Bacillus haikouensis | reverse complement strand
AGATAGGCATCGATTCCCCAGAGCAAGATCAGGAACATCGCCGGAACCAATCCCGAATCGAACAACATGAAACTTATAAAAATGACCGTCCAGCCGATTCTGAGAACCCAAGTGTGAATTGGGTTGACTCCCTTAAAGGTGGCGCTGTTGTTCTGTATGTTCCAGTATCTCCTGGCAATCTTTTCAACAATGATATATATAACTGAAGAAACAATAATATAAATAATAACGTTCATGAGATTCTCCTCCAAAGCCCCGCCTGCCGTCTAACCACACTCCTAATTATTTCAAAACAGATTGGTATTATCAATCATTATTTCTAAAATGTTCCATTTATTACTTCCATTTTTACTCCCCGCCATACCTTGCCTTACAACGTAAAAAAAGCCTCGCTGCTGATGCACCAGGCAAGTATTATCAGCTGCGGGGCTTGAGGAAAAAATGATATTCAGTTAAAAAATGAAAGCTCAATGAACAAAAGATATTTACTAACGTGGTGACTCATTAAATAATCATGAATGTTCATAAGTATTGCTAGAAACTCTTTGATTACTCCAATTATTCATTGATTCACCGATTGAACTCCCTCTGTATAACGGACCGGAGCAACCGGCTCAGGCAATCAAGCGCATCCGCAGACGATTCAAGCCATTTTCAAAGAGACTCGTGCCAGTTTACAAAAATTCAAGCCACTATTAGAAAATTCAGGCCAAATCCGATCGCATCAAGCCACTTCTTCCAAAATACGTGCCGCTTGTCGAATAATCTTTACCGACCAAACAACCTCGCAAACCTAACCCGTTAATTTGTCTAAACCATTTATAAAACAAAGAAACCCAGCTTCATATACCATTCATCGTTCGCCGAACCACTCACTTTTCCAAAATCATATCAATATGAGGGATCCCGTCATCCAAATAGGTATTTGTTATCGCCCGGAAGCCAAAAGATCCATAGAACCCCCTTAAATACTCCTGTGCCTGGATTTTAACAGTTGTTTCGCCAAAATCATTGTGAATGAAGTGCAGCCCTCTTTTTAAAAGCTCGCCGGCCAGTCCTATGCCCCTGTATTCTTTCTTCACCATGACTCTGCCTATGGACGCTTCCTTATATGATATGCCTGCGGGCAGAAGCCTTGCATAGGCGATCACTTCACCATTTTCTTCCTTATAAAGATGGTAGGCATGGAGATCCTTTCCGTCGACTTCCAGATACGGACATTCCTGTTCCACCACAAAGACCTGGGTTCTCTCCTTTAAAATGGCATATAGCTCGCTTGTTGATAATTCACTAAATTTGTTTACTTTCCAGCTCATGACAGTAGACTCCTCTTATGTAATGTGTTGATCATGGACCATTGATGGCCAGGATGCTGATTCTCTTTTCATCGTATCCATTATAAAATATTCTGTACAGAGAAGGTACTCATCGGTCCTGGAAGTTCTGAACGAAATACCGGGATCCAGCCGCTCCATTAACTTACAATCAAAATGATTCCCAATCCAATCACTGTTAGGATTACTAAATGAATACCGTTCGAACGGATTCCTGTTTCGAAACCGGAGATTCCAACAATTTTACTGACCATTAAGTTCAGACCTGAGAATGGGCTCGACGCACTGGAAATCGACCAGCTGAGTAATAACAGCATAGCAAGGGAGAGGTTGCTGATCCCGAGTTCTTCCGCTTTCAATTGCATGGCCAGGGCTGCGATGACGGCAATTTGATGCAGTCCTATATAGGTGACTGCGACGACAATGCATATTACGGCCAGGGCAAAGAGTAGAATCGAATCTTTTGCCACTCCTGTCAGAAAATCGCTTATTGTGTTGGCAAAGGGAGTTCCCTGAACGGCATGGGCAAATAAACCGGCGCTAGTGAACAGCATGATTTCGTTGTTCATCATCGGCACCGATTGATCACGATAGTTTTCGAGAAGCGGGATCAGGCGGGACCAGCCTTTTGTGATGATTCCCCATACAAGCGGCAGGATAATGGAAATGATACAAACAATTATGATCATCGACCACTTGGTGAAGTATTCAATCGTCAAAGAAGAGCTTAGCAGTAACGTGACAAACATGCCGAGCATAAGAAGTTGGTTACGGGATTCCTTTGCCAGGGGAACTTCGGGAGTATGGATTCTCTCGAGCGGGTTCCGGCGTTCCCATAAGGCAAACAGGAAGTTGCCGATGAGCAGCGAAAGAAAGGAAAGCCCGATTCCATACACGATATATTTTCCGACTTCCATATCCAAATAGTAGAGAACCAATGAGACGGAAGCAAAATAGGGAGACCACATGATCGCCGTGGAGAATCCGATCAGATAGCTTTTGGCACTCATTGCAGCAGGCAGTTTAAGATCGGATAGAAATTCACTAAGTATCCGGACAGAACCAAGGCTCAGGATTGGACTTAGTATGAATAAAGAAGTTGTGATACCAGCAAATAGCCGGCGCGGGTGATGAAGTAAATTTCGTAACAGGGAATCGATCGATTCGAAGTATCCGCCAAGCTTCAGCGGTATCGATAGTAGCGGAGCGAGCGTCACTATACAAAGCAGTGGAAGGATCATCAGGATTCCCTGACTGATTCCCTCTGCCCCTGTACCCTTGTAAAATTCGAGAATGATTCCCATCCCCATCATCACCATGGCAATGATACGGGGAAACCCTTGTGCTTTCACGGCACTTGCAATGAAGCCTGCGATCGCCAGCACAACAACGAGGTAGCCAAGCCAGACGTTTTGTACAAAATAATAACTGAGATACAGGATACACATTGACAAAATGAGATAACTTCTCAAGCAGATTCCATCTCCTTTTTACCAACGAACCATTTCCTTATGGGCTCATTTGCATGCTTTGATGTTTTACATACTTATGAATGTCCGCCGAATAGTAGTCATGAGTTTGAAAGAGCTCATCATTGTACTGCATTCTGACTCCTTAGATTCATGCGAAGCAAAGCAGCCCTTTTTATAACAAGAGAAAGGCAACCCATTTGAAGGGTGTGCCTTTTCATAAACATTTTCATGTAACTGGGGCTGGGTTGAATAATGCCAGGTCGTTATGCAGTCTCCATTTCTCAGCCCATGTCTGCTTTCTGCCGCTTGCCACGTCTATTATAAAATGGAAGAGCTGCCAGCCGACATCCTCGATGCTTGCTTCACCCGTGGCAATTTGACCGGCATTGACGTCGATCAGATCATGCCATTGCTCCATCAGCGCATTTCTGGTTGAGACTTTGATCACCGGAGCCATGGCCAATCCGTAAGGCGTCCCCCTGCCGGTTGTAAATACCTGCAGATGCATACCGGAAGCCAGTTGCAGCGTCCCGCATACAAAGTCGCTTGCAGGGGTAGCCGCAAACAACAGCCCTTTCTGCGCCGCTTTTTCTCCAGGTGATAATACGCCGGAGATAGGGCTCCGACCAGATTTCGCGATCGAACCAAGTGATTTTTCTACTACGTTGGAGAGCCCTCCTTTCTTATTTCCCGGTGATGGATTGGCACTTCTGTCTGCTTCCCCTTTCATCAAATACTCGTCATACCATCTCATTTCTTTGATGAGATCCTTTCCGACCTTTTCATCTGTTGCCCTTGGTGTCAGTAAATGTACTGCATCCCGGACTTCTGTCACTTCAGAAAATAAAACCGTTGCCCCGGCCCTCACCAATAAATCTGCTGCGAATCCGACTGCGGGGTTCGCTGTCACTCCTGAAAAGGCGTCGCTTCCGCCGCACTGCAGTCCAACAACCAAATCAGAGGCTGGACATGTTTCCCGCTGACGCCGGTTTAATGAAATGAGTCTTTCTTCCGCCATTTCTTTAATGGTTTGAATCATGTTCGTAAATCCGTTTTGGTCCTGTAATGAGACAATCGATCCACTCTCGCCTGCCGGGACAAGTCTGCTCGGAGCAAGCTTTTCACACCCTAATCCGACTACCAGCAGTTCGCCGCCAAAATTGGGGTGCCTGGCGATATTCTGGATCGTCCGGATCGGGATCTCTGCATCCGGGGCGTTGATCGCGACCCCGCACCCATATGTATGATTAATTGCTACAACGTCATGAACATTCGGATAGTTCGGCAGAATTTCTTTCTTGATTTCACTTACGGCATAATCCAGAACACCGGATACACATTGTACACTTGTTGTGATACCGAGAATATTTTTAATGCCGGCACTCCCATCGGAATTCCGGTACCCTTGAAAGGTATATCCTTCAAGAGGCGGAAGCGCGTCAGGTATTTTCGTAGCCAGGGGAAGTTCATCCAATTCCGGTGGTGTCGGGAGCATGACAAGCGATTCTTTCATCCAGCTCCCCCTTTTAACAGTGGAGGCAGCATACCCGATCACTTCACCGTAACGTATAATGGCTTCTCCACTAGCAAGATCCGTCAGCGTTACTTTGTGACCTTGCGGGACGTATTCCTTCAATTCAAGTCCACATGGGAATCGGGTCCCTTCAGCAAGACCTTTCGAATTTATAATAATCGCTACGTTATCCAGCGGATTTATCTGAATATAAAGCGGAAGTTCATTTAAAGACATACGAAACGTCTCCTTTAGTCTTCTATTTAGATATCGCGCGTGTTATCTTACTAAACATGGCTTTTTATTGTTAAACGTCCAGCCAGGGATTAAATGCTGCATGGCAGCGGAATCATCCCTGCTTCCCAGCCCTTCTTTTTTATATAGGGCATGAGCCTTTTCAATCTGATCCATGTCGACTTCAACTCCCAATCCCGGTTGATCAGGTACTTTAACCCTGCCGTTCTGAATCTTGAATGGATCTTTCGTCAACTGCTGGCCATCCTGCCAAATCCAGTGGGTATCAATGGCTGTAATACTCCCCGGTGCCGCTGCAGCAACATGGGTGAACATGGCGAGTGAAATGTCAAAATGATTATTCGAATGCGATCCCCATGTCAATCCCCAATCATGGCACATCTGCGCCACCCGGACTGAACCCTGCATCGTCCAGAAGTGAGGATCTGCAAGGGGAATATCCACTGCGTTCATCTGGATGGAATGCCCCATCTGCCGCCAATCAGTCGCAATCATATTGGTTGCGGTCTTGAGACCCGTTGAACGCCTGAATTCTGCCATGATCTCTCTTGCCGAGTATCCATTTTCAGCGCCGCATGGATCTTCTGCATAGGCAAGGACATGGTGCTGATCCCGGCATAAACGGATCGCTTCTTCCAATGACCAGGCACCATTTGGATCAAGCGTCACCCTGGCATCAGGGAACCGTTCGGCAAGGGCCGTTACAGCTTCTATTTCTGCTTCTCCCCGCAGTACACCGCCTTTTAATTTAAAGTCATTGAAACCATACCTGGCATGGGCTGCTTCAGCCAGCCTGACAATGGCTTCCGGTGTCATCGCTTCCTCATGACGGAGGCGGAACCAATCACTTTCATTCCTCAGATCACTGACGTAAGGAAGATCTGTTTTCGCCCTGTCACCGACATAAAACAAATACCCAAGCATTTCCACTTCATCGCGCTGCTGTCCTTCACCGAGCAATGCGGCTGCGGGCACATTCAGATGTTTTCCCAACAGATCAAGAAGGGCAGCTTCTATGGCTGTCACCGCGTGAACCGTCACCCGCAAATCAAAGGTTTGAAGCCCTCTTCCAGCGGTGTCGCGATCACCAAATTGTTTCCGGACAGAATTGAGAATGGTATGATACCTTCCAATGGACTGTCCGATGACAAAGGTTCTTGCCTCCTCCAGTGTTCTGCGAATGCGTTCTCCTCCCGGAACCTCCCCAACACCTGTATGACCTGAATTATCCTTTAGAATAATGACATTCCTGGTAAAATAGGGCCCGTGGGCCCCGCTCAGATTTAATAACATACTGTCATGACCGGCAACCGGAATGACTTTCATGTCGGTGATGACCGGTGTATGAGATGGCTTTTCGTCCGATACCTGTTTTGCTGTTAGCTGCTGTTCGATCGTCCTCACCCCTAATTTACAGAATCACATACATATTCTTCTTTCCTTTTGTGTAGTCCTCTTTTAAAATAAACTACTTAACAAATACTGTCTTGATCGAGGTAAAGAATTCCTTAGCAGCTTCTCCTTGCTCGCGGGAATGAGAGCTTGATTGCTTCATGCCGCCAAATGGAGCTTGAAGCTCAACCCCGGCGCTTTCCGCGTTGATTCTGACCAGGCCGGCTTCCATCTCTTCAATGAATGAAAGCATGCTGGAAATGTTACGTGTAAAGATAGAAGCGCTTAATCCGTACTGGACATCATTGGCAATCGACAGTCCATCTTCAAGTGAGTTGACTTGAATCAATGCAATGACGGGACCGAATATCTCTTCTTGTGCAATCTTCATACTTGAAGTCACATTGTCGAATATGGTTGGTTCTACAAAATACCCTTTCTCATAACCTTCACTGGTCAGTTGATTGCCCCCGGTTAACAATCTCGCACCTTCTTGTTTTCCAATCTCGATGTAGGACAGGACGGTTTTCATCTGTCCTTCGCTTGCACAAGGTCCAAGCCAAATTCCATCTTTCAGTCCGTTCCCGATTGTAATGGCCTTCGTTTTAGCCACTAACCTGTCTTTGAAGTCTTCAAAGACTTCTGCCTCCACGATGACACGGCTGGTTGCTGTACATTTTTGACCTGTAGACCGGAACGCCCCGCTGATTGTTGCCTCCACCGCCAGATCCAGGTCGGCATCCGCTGCCACGATGACCGGGTTTTTACCTCCCATTTCCAATTGGTATTTGGCTCCACGGGCCAGTGCTGCCTGCCCGATTCCTTTACCAACCGAATTGGAACCGGTAAATGTGATCCCGTTCACATCGGGATGATCGGTAAGTGCCTGCCCGATGACTGAGCCGGATCCAGTTACAAAATTTACGACACCTTTTGGAAGTCCAGCCTCTTCAAAACATTCTATGACTTTCGCAGCAGTAACCGCTGCTTCTTGTGCAGGTTTCAATACGACCGTATTTCCATAGATGAGAGCAGGTGCCATTTTCCATATTGGAATGGCCACCGGGAAGTTCCATGGCGTGATGACACCAACGACTCCGAGCGGGACTCTGCTTGTAAACATCAATGCCTGGCTGTCTGTAGAAGGGATGACATCTCCCACTTTACGCATGCCTTCACCAGCATAGTAACGAAGGAGTGCCACTCCGCGAGCCGTTTCCCCTTTCGCTTCAGGAAGGGTTTTCCCCATTTCCCGGGTCATGCATTCTGCAATTTCATTCGTCTTTTTTTCAAGTATGTCTGCAGCTTTATATAAAAACGCCCCTCTTTCGCTGCCGGCTAACTTTCTCCAAGCTTTTTGTGCTTCTTTTGCAGCAGCAACCGCTTTGTCTGCCTCTTCTTTCGTCGACATCTGCACATACCCGACTATTTCATCCCGGGCTGCCGGATTTAAGCTTGCTTGAATATCCCCGCTTTCTGATTCCTTCCACTCACCATTGATAAAATTCAAATACGTTTTATTTTTAATTTCTACAGTCATGTTTCTCCTCCTTTAATTTTCCTTAGTGCTAAAGTCTGTTTGCAGGTACACTTTACAAAAAGTGATTCCCCCCGAATTTCTAGATTAATTCCTTCGATCCGGCCTGTTGAACAGGGTATCTCTCCAACGTCTTTTCGATGATGGTCTTCAATTGCGTATAGTGTTCCTTCTCAACCGGAACACATGGCGGACGGACTGTATTGGCAACGGGCAGCCCGACAATTTCCATACCTGCCTTGATTAAAGAAACGGCGTATCCTTTCCGAGACTTTCTGATTTGGTTGATTGGAAGGAGAACATTCACATAAATCTCTTTTACAAGCTCTTCATTTCCTTCCTTTAATGCATCGTAATAAAGTCTGGAGACATGCGGTATATAGTTCGACATCGCAGAAGAATAGGAGTTGAATCCGATAGAATGGTAAGCAGGCATGGTAATTTCCGCAAAAGGCATTCCGTTTAACCACTCCACCTTATCCCCGATGGTTTGTGTCAGCTCCAGATTCAATTCCATATTCCCGTAACCGTCTTTGACACCGACAATCTGCGGCAATTCCTCAATCAGCTTTTGTAACGACGGCAACTGTAAGACGGCGTTATCTCTTTGATAGAGAATCGCAGGCAGGCTGCTCTTTTGAATAATAGTCTTATAGTAGTTATATAATCCTTCCTGTTCTCCTTCAATGAGATATGGAGGCAGGACCAAAAATCCGTCTACGCCCAGATTCTCAGACAGCCTGACTTGTTCAATGGCATCTGCAATGTTGCCGCCGACTCCTGAGTAAACCGGAACTCTTCCATTCGACACAGAGACCGCCACTTCAACCATCGTTTGATATTCCGCTTTATTCAATGCATGGAATTCACCTGATCCGCAGGCAATGAAGATGGATGAAAGTCCTTCTTTGATCAGAAATTCGATATTCTCCGCTAATGCTTTTTCATCAATCTCTCCGTTTTCAGTATAAGGTGCTGTAGGGAATCCTAAAATTCCAGTTGGTGCTTTTCTTTTCTTTACCAAATCACTCATTCCCTTCATAGATAGACAGTTTGTTTGTCTTACAATTAAATAAAATACAATACACCCATCAGTGTGTGTCGACTTTGACGGATGCACGCCCCGCTTTTTATAAATCAGATGCCCATATTTCCTTTGCCTATGAGCATCTGCAGCAGATTATCAATTATCTTCATTTAAGTCGATATATTTTTCCTCAGTCTTCTTCATATAATCATTTGCTTCTTCTTGATTAAAGTACGTTGGTGTTACAAGGAATTTCTCTGCCTCTTTGACATACTCTTCATTCGTGACCACTTTCTCGACAGCCTTTGAAAATGCATCTACGATCTTATCTGGCGTATCCGGATTGAAGCCATAGAAGAAGAACTTTTCAAACTCGCTGTTTACCCCTTGCTCGACAAATGTAGGAACATCTGGCATAAGATCCATCCTCTCACTTGCCATGATTCCGAGTGACCGCATATCTCCAGATTCAACATAGTCTTTCACTAGCCCCAGTGAAGTAGGTACGATATCTACATGACCTCCCAGCAAAGCTGTTACTTTCTCAGCAGCACCTCCTACATCAACGATATTCAACTCAATATTCTGGTCTTTTTGCAAAGCTAATAATTGAAGATGTGTAAATCCGCCCACTTCTGTTGCAATTGAAACTTCCCCTGGATTGGCACGGGCATATTCAACCATATCCTGAAGGTCCTTAAACTTAGAATCACCGCTTACCATGAAAGTGTTTCCCTGGTCCAATACTGCAATTCCCGCCAGTTTAAACGTATCAAAGCTGTCTTCAGTCAGACCGAGAATTCTGTTTAACAGCAAGGAATTATGGAAGAAGAGAACGGTATGACCATCTGGATCTGCATCGAGTACTTCATTGGCACCAACTGTACCGCCTGCGCCCGTTACATTCGAAACCACTACCGGCTGACCAAGTTCTTCTTCAAGATATTTCCCCAGCAGTCTGGCATTCGCGTCAGTATCTCCGCCTGCACCGGCCGGCACTACAACCGTTACCGGTTTAGATGGGTAATCACTTGCTTCGACATCTTTACTGCTTGAACTTGTGCCAGAACATCCCGCCAGCACTGTGGCAAACACCAGCATGGTTACAGCAAACAAAACACCTTTAAATGATTTCTTCATACTTTACCCCCCAGATTTATTATTTCAATAGGAACCTTCCTATTAAAATCAACCTTCACCCTTGCGTTACAAACTGATTGTATGATTAGAATCATGATCCCGTTTCTTCTTATAATTGCTTCTAATCTTAAATAACACAGACAGCAGCGCCAAAGCCAAGAATACAGCAGCAATAGGCTGTGTTAAAAACGGTGTGAAATCACCTTTCGAATACATAAGCCCTCTTCGCAGATTGGTTTCTGCAAGCGGTCCTAATATAAAGCCGAGAATCACCGGCGTAATCGGAAATTCAAACTTGAGCATGGCATATCCGAGAATTCCAAACAATAGTAGAGCTCCTGCATCAAATAAACGGTTATTCACTCCGATCGCACCAACCACACAGAGGACGAGAATAATCGGAAGAAGGATATATTGCGGAATGCTCAACACTTTAGTAAATATTCTCATTCCCCAGAACAGCATTGCGATCATAAAGAAGTTCGCGATGATCAAGGCAGCAAATATGCCATAAACAACATCTCCATTATTTTCGATAAGCAGCGGTCCCGGACTCAGTCCATGAAGAATTAATCCACCCAGAAGCAAAGCTGTGACGGTATCACCGGGAATCCCAAGTGAAATTAATGGAACAAGCGCTCCTCCGACAGCGGCATTATTTGCAGACTCAGAAGCCACAACACCATCAGGAATCCCTTTTCCGAATTCATCAGGTTTCTTAGATTGGTTTTTGGCAGTGACATACGCGATAATATTGGCCGTACCGCCGCCTATACCAGGCAGGATACCGATCCCGATCCCAATTAAGGCAGACCTTAAACCATTCCACCCCTGAGTGAAGAAATCTTTCACTGAAAATCCAAAGCCTTTTAGTTTATATTGGACGGACTGTCCCTTTTTCAGCTTGGTCTCAGAAGATTTAATGATTTCGGATACTGCAAATAATCCAATCAGTACAGGCAGCAATTGAAAGCCTGCATTCAAATCTTTAAATCCAAACGTAAATCGCGGGAATGCATCTATCGGAGCTGAACCTACCATTGCAAGTGCTATTCCAAGCAATCCGCTTAAAAGCCCTTTGATCAATGACCCGCCCGATAAGCTGGATATCATCGTCAAGGCGAAGATCGTGATAGCAAAATATTCGAAAGGTCCGAATTCAAGAGCCAGCTTTGCCAATGGTGGAGCAAGTAACATCAGAACGATAATACTCAGCAAGCCCCCAAGAAAAGAAAACAGGATGGCATAACCGAAAGCAGGTCCTGCCTGCCCTTTTTTGGCCATTGGAAACCCGTCGAATGTAGTGGCAATGGAAGATGGGGTCCCTGGAAGATTCAACAGGATTGCAGGGATTAATCCACCCGATACACCCCCTATGTAAAGTCCCATCAGTAAAGACATAGCGGCAATAGGTTCCATGCCAAACGTGATCGGAAGGGTAATGGCAATCGCCATTGTTGCTGTTAAACCAGGAATGGAACCGAAGACCAATCCAAGTGCGACTCCTCCGAGAATGTAAGCGATGGTCTTAATCGTTAATACCGAGGCAAACCCTTCTAGAAATAACTCAAACATACGATCCCCCCTATCCTAAAATTCCTGCTGGCAGCATCAAGTGGAAGACTGATTTAAAAATAAAGTAAACAAATACCGAAGTAACAACCGATGTAACAAGAAACAATGGAATTTTCCTTTCCTTCTTATCGGCTAACAAATACATTTGCACAAAGAGATAAACCACAGTTGTAATAAGAAACCCGATCGCAGGCAGCAAGGCAACGTACAGTACCAATAAACCAACAGTGGCTAAAACGGACATTGGACTTATTTTCTTCTTTTCTTTCTTCTCCTCATCAGCCCCTTGTTCCAATTCCCCTGCTTCCTCCCCGCCTGAACCTTTTAATTGTTTAATAGAGTTGATCAAATAGAATACACTTAGAATGAAAATACCGATTGCAACCAGCTTCGGAGCAAAGTCCGCTCCTACTTTAGAAACCGTCAGCTTCATAATATTGTTCGATGCTGCGAACATTACAGCTGAAAAAAGTATCAAGAAAGCGCTTGCAACGATATCCTTGTTTATCCTAATCATAAACTCCCACCTTCCCCTGTTTTCTAACCTTCGAACTCAACCAGTGCAGCAAGCAGCGCCTTGATGTACCCGATTGAATACGCGAAACCGACACTGCCGTAGCTCCAGCCAATGTTCGAATGGGCCCAATTTCCATCGAGATCCGGTCGATCTCCCTCCATCATCGGTACATGATCCGGGTTCAGACAGCCATCATAGCCTACTTTGCGAAGCTCAAGGAGAATCTTGAACATATTCATATCCCCATCATCCAACAGCGCTTCTTCAAAGGCTCCAGCTGTCGGCAGGCTTCCCCGTACATTTCGGAAATGGACCAAGAAAATCCGGTCTTTTCTGCCATAATGATTGATTTCATTCAGTACCAATGGACTTCCGCCTTCTTCAGCCCGGGTTCCAACACAGTAGATGTAACCCACATTTTTGCTTGGAAACTCATCCATGATCCGGCGATATCCCAAACCGCCAAACGGAGTGTCGTGATTAGGAGAGTCAGAAGGATGCATTCCTAATTTCACGTCATAATCTTCGCAAACCGGTACAAGCTTTGAATAGGCATCACGGAAGCGCCCCCGCCATTTTTCATGTTCTTCCAGAGTAGGAGTTTCATAGGACTCTTTGTTGAAACCAAGACTTTCTCCGCGGGCAATCGCTCCGCCCCTTTGTCTGGCCTGATAACTTTTCGTCATATAATTGAAGGTATCTCCTGCAAATCTCTGCCGGACGATCTTGATGCCCGCTTCCCCAAATACTTTTACCGCTTGTACAGACTTTTCCAGTTCCACTTCACTGCCCTCTTCATCATCCATGAAACTCTTTGAAAGGTCAGGCAATGTTACACGGTTAATATCCAATCCGAATGAGCGGATTTTACGCTTCATCTTTACCAATTCATCCAGATCAGGAAAACCTTGCTCCTTCACTCCGGGGAAAGAAGCACCCGTGCCAAAGTCAACGCAATCCACCCCTAATTGGCACATTTGTCTCAATTCGTTATCCGTTAAATCAAATTTCGTCGTCGTCACTGATACTTTCATCATCGAAAAGTCTCCCTTCTGACTTTTTTAATTTTAAGAATCCGCTTACATTTTCATGTTTTTAATTGTAAGACAAATAAAAATGTGAGTCAATATAAAATTTTAAATATTCTAAAATTAAATCCAAACAAAAAAACCGGATAAAGATCAATCCTTTATCCGGTCAGCTCTTCTTATTAAATTGGCAGTTGAGAAAACTATATCAATAAAATAATTTAAGATTCTTCAGCCTTAAACCTCTTCATTGCTTTCTTTCTGACAAAATCAAGGTGGCGATACATCGCTGCGTACGCCTCAATTGGATCGCGCTTCTCAAGAGCATTATAGATATCCACATGATACTCAATCGTTTGAGCCAAATTACGATCCTCCAACGGAATCTGCTCCAACACCTTTTGATGAAAACTTTGCAGTGGGTCAATAATCGCTTCAAAAAGAGGAATCTTAGCAGCAAGGGCGATCGCTTTATGGAATTCTTTATCCACCTCTGATGAATCTTCCGTAGGCAGTCCTCTCATTTCATCGATTAAATCTCTTAATCTTGCCAGGTCCTCATCCGTAATTTTTTCAGCCGCTAACGTAATTAAACCCAGCTCTAATGCAACCCTCGTCTCGATAATCGAAACGAAATCCGTCGATGAAAGCGCTAACATCATTGAGAACGGTTTAGACCCTACTCTGTCTGCAAAGAAGGTACCATTCCTAGTCTTCCTGTTCACAATCCCCAGAACTTCCAACGAAGTCATCGCTTCTCTTATCACGGGGCGGCTAACATCACAAATCTCCATTAATTCCAGTTCCGACGGTATTCTATCCCCTGGTCTAAACTTGCCGCTCGTCAGCAGTCCAATGATTTCATCAATAACCTGGTTCGATAACGTTTTCCTGCTCAGGGATTTAATATCTACACTCTTCGAATTTTCCACGTCTTCTCCCTCTTTCCAACAAGACTCTATGTGAATATAATTTGTAAGACAATTTTACTAAAGATTCGAAAATTGTCAAGATTTAGATGGTTCGGCGTTGGGAGGCGGCCGCTGACACATAGCTGCTTTTTGGTGGGTTCTCACTTGATTTGCAGACATAATGAGGGATGTGCGTATGGAATATTTTGTTAAAAGGATGAATTACCCGTCTTTTTGGCAAGATTATTCTTCATTTCGGCAAGTATAATCCTTAAACTGGCAAGATTATTTTTTATTCCGGCAAGTATAATCTCAAACTGGCAGGATTATCACGGAAATCGGCAAGTTTTATTTTTCATTCGAGCAAGGATAACCTCAAACTGGCAGGATTATCGCTGAAATTGTCAAGATTACGTCATTCCGCTTGTTCAAGCATTCGTGAAACCCAATGATATCGACTAAATTCCATCTCGGAAAGCACTTTAAACCAATTTGGACGGCCAGTCGGAGACAATCCTGCCAGAATGGTGGATAATCCTGCCAAAACGAACGTTAATCCTGTTGGAATCATCATTATTCCTGCCAATTTGAGTATTAATCCTGTCAAGATTGACTTTAATCCTGCCATTTAACATATAATTCCAATCTAGCCCACAAAAAAATGACCAGCTCCTAAACAGGTGCTGATCACGTTCAATGACAGGATTATTTAAAGTGTACTTTCTTAGGATCCATATGTTCAGAAATGATATCCTTAAATGTCTCTATGTCTGCATTTGTGTTGAAATATCGTTCAGGTAGAAGGATAGCTTTGTTTTTAGAAAGATAGAGTAAGAACATCTCTTTATTTCCCCGGACCGCATGGATATCGGACCATTCTACGCAGGTTGTGGACCTCCCTCTGATCTGAGTGAAGCCAGTCTCGTGAAACTCGTATGTAAACTCACTCTTCGCCAGCTGGTCACTTTTAAACTCTCTGATCCCTTTCCATCTCAGGGTGACCTTTACTAGAAGAAACAATAGAATCGTTGCAATGGATGAAAGGATCAAATTAAACATCGTGGTGAGCATAACATCGAAGCCGTTTTCAATTGTTGAAGCCGTAGAAACTGCAAATACCGCGAAGATAAACACAAAATAACCCCATGTTATCCAACGGACCATTCTTTTCGTATGCAGCGCATTGAACTTTTTGAAGTCACCAAGTGAGAGTGTCCCGGTCAAAGCTAATAATGTCTCATTTCTTTTGTGCATACTGCTGATAAACAATCACTCTTTCTATTTTAAACTACTACTATTTATTATAGCATAGGAAAAATATAAAGGGCCTGACCATCCAGCATCAGGCCCCCAAACCGATTCTTACTCTATATTTTTCACAAGCTCTCTCATCGCATTCAATTTCTCTGTAAGCTCCAGGAACCATTCTTCGTCCTCTGTCGAGAGGGAGAGATCAATCAGGAAACGGATTTGCTCTTTATTGGCTATTCGGGCATCGGGCAGTTTTGTTACATCTTTTGCTAATAAAGGGATGCTTGAACCTTCGATGTCCCTGTTATCACTTGTGACGACTTTTGCGCGCACTGTCATTCCTTGAAAATCAAGGTTCTCAATATAACCGATAATCAATTCACCGTCACGGGATATACCTTTTACCCAATCCCCGGTAGTTAAGATTGTGTTCATCATTTCCACCCTCTTTTTAAACTGGAATGTTTTTTATTACATTTTAGGTAATTGAAAGGTCGATCACTTCCAGTCATTTTCCTTTAGAAATCAGATCGACAATGTCTTTTATCGTATATTGTTTCAAATACTCGCCAAGATGCTCTTCTGCACCCAGAAAGATGGTGAACAATACTTTATGCATATTCGCACCGACTACACATGCTTCATTCGAATCCGGGCACTTCGGCTGTATGGCGCCTTCCGACGTGAGCCTGTAAATATCACAGAGACTCACTTCACTTAATTCCTTTGCAAAAATGAATCCGCCGCCGGTCCCTTCCTTTGACTTGATGATGCCATGCTTTTTGAGCATACTCAGGACTTTCCGGATACGGACGGCATGCACCCCCGCACTTTCCGCTATCGCGTCACTCTTGGACATCCGGTCTTGCTGCAGGGCCAGATACGTTAAACTGTGAATGGCCAGTGTAAAATCACTATTCATAAGCTGCCTCCTACTTTCTATCTGCACGGTAAGTAAATGGTACAGATCAGCCAGTCAAGCCTGCCAACTTGATCTAATTCGCCTCTTTCATCAATTCCTGATAAGAAAACGTGCGAAGCCTGCGCGGCAGGAAACTGCGGATCTCTTCATCATTATAGCCGACTTGGATCCGTTTTTCGTCCAGCATGATTGGTCTGCGCAGTATTTTCGGATTGTCCATGATCAGTTGATAAAGCTGCTTCAGGGGCAGCGCATCAATATCTACATCCAATTCTTTATAGGTATGGGAATTTTTCGAGATGATCTCTTCAGTTCCTTCCTCAGTAAGTCGAAGTATCGACTTGATCTCATCTGCCGTCAGCGGATCCGCCAAGATATTCCGTTCCGTATACTCAATCCCATGCTCATCAAACCACGCTCTTGCTTTCCGGCAAGAAGTACAGCTTGGTGTAATATACAATGTAACCATTTTCTTCACTCCTTCGAAACTTTATATATATTATGATAAGGTATACTGAAGTGTAACAATTAATTTTACAGTTAGGGTTATAAAAATAGTTCCCTTTGTTCGAGAACCTTTTGTTACTGTAATTATATTAGTTACAGTTAGAGATGTCAATAGTGGATATAGAAAACCCCCTGTAAAGTTCCATCATTAGGAGGGAAAGTCTATTGAGACTTCGGTTTCCCATATCATGCAATGATTGGCCGAAAGGGATTATACTTGTTCCATAGTGGGAAAATGGTCTGATTTTTCCTGACACTTATAAAAAGAAACGTTCTCCTCTATCATCGAAGACGTTTCCAGTCGACCTGTCCCTGGTAAGTCACCAGTTTATCTTGCTCCCCAAAATCCAGGCAGGGAAGAATATTCTCCACTCCAGGGAGAGAAGCTAAAATGTCTCACATTATACCTGCCAGGAGGATTCAAATGAAATTTGCCAATCACGAATTTAATGATTTAAATGAATTAACAATGAGCTGTGTCAATTCCATTACATCCATGGCTTATATGCTGGAGCATGTAAAGGATCCCGAATTCAAGCAATTACTCGAACGCCACTTTCCATTTCATGTACGTGATTATAATATGAAGGTGGAGTTTCTTCAAAATGCTGAAGGGTCGACCAAAATACTTCCTCTTTTTAAGGAAGACGGATTTATGCTGTCAGACTTTACGCAATCGCCGGCAGCAGGGTATCCCCCTATGCAGCCAAGGACTTCCGTAACGGACTTCAATGACCGGGAAATGGCGACCAATTACTTACTTACGTTAAAGAGAGCAGGTCGTGAGTATGCCTATTCAGCAATGGAAGCAGCAAATCCGGAGCTCCGGGCATTTCTGCAGACAGCCTTTATGATGAGCTGTTCTCATGCTTTTGAGACATGGCAGTACATGGTTAAAATGGGCTACTATCCACTTGAAGCTGCAGATCAGCAAACGACAGATAAGGTTGCCTCTATGTACCAATTGGTTCCAGAAGACCAAGGCATGATCCAGAAATACCTCGACATGTATAAGGGACAGAACCCAATCGGTGGAACAAGCGAAGATATGCTCCAATAAGAAAAGGGAACAGAATCAGAAGAATTTTACTATCGTTTTACTAAAGGAATTTAATAACGCATAGTAAATAAAGAGGTGCTGCCATATCGTTTGCAGTCCCTCTTTATTTTTACACTTCTTTATTCATTTTCCACTTCAAAACTGCCTGCAAAAGCTTTTGTTTTTATCATCTGCAAAATCAACTGTAAATATGCTTTTTCTCCCTCTTAACCAAACGGGTTATGTTTAGGGAAGATGAGGGATTGTCAGATAATATAGTTGTTTAATTTGCAATTATTTTGTAGTAATGAAATTAACTATCAAATAAAGGAAATATCTTTTTGACAGTCGAATATTAGCATAAGACAGCTATTCCGATGAGGAGGATTCTTGTGCGTCCACGACCATTATCTATTGAAAATCCAGAGTATGCCAGGTATGTTAGTCTTGTGCCAGATGGAGATATTGAAGAAATACTTAGTAAGCAGCGAACTAAGACGATTACCCTCTTAAGCAGTGTATCGGAGGAGTCAGCAAGGAGGGCATACGCACCAGGGAAATGGACTTTAAATGAAGTGATTGGACATATGACCGACTCGGAACGTGTGATGTCGTATCGAATGCTTGCCATTGCACGAAATGAAAGTGCATCACTCCCAGCAATGGAACAGGATCAATATGTTTCTTCGGCAAACTTCAACAAATTATCCTGGGAGCAGTTACTAGCTGGGTTAGACATGGTACGCTCCAACACGTTAAGCCTTATTTCAACCATTGATGATGCAGCATGGGTTCGTAATGGAACTGTAATGAACAGCCCAGTTTCGGTAGGTGCCATTGCATATGGAATTGTCGGGCACGAATTACACCATTTGAAAGTGATTAGTGATAAATACTTATAAGTCTTTTTCTATTAATGAAAAATCTAATTTCTCATTTAATGCTGGGAAATTAGGTTTTTTAATATTGAAACTTCCTTATCGTTGTAAATCCGCATTTTCCTGACGCTACCCCAAGAAGAGTAAAAAATTTAAATGGAATAAATATGGACGTTCTGACCTATTAATTCAATTTTCTTTTCTAAACTCATTCCTAATTTGACTGCAACTTACCTTGCCCTTTTAACTTTTTTGTATGTACTTAATATAATGACAATATACTATAAATATGGTATCTTTTAATTAGATAGGACATACTATAAAAAAAGAAGGGCTGAATGTACCACCATTCAACCCTTCCGTACAATAAAGCTCCCTTCAAGGGGGAAGGCTCATTTCTGAGTGAGTCTAAGACAAACAACCACCCTAATGCCGTCCAAAGCTCAAGGGTGGTTTATTTTTTGTCTTTATGAAAAGACAACATCGCAATTACCAGCATTGAAAAACTAATCATTATTGTCAACGCTTCTGCAATTGTCATCATGGCTTCACCCCCTTTCTAAAGGAGATGAAAGCCTTCCCACCCTTGAGTTCGTTACCTTTATCGTACTATCTTCATTATATCATACTTATTCAGTTAAATTTCCCAAAAATTAGATGGAGTCCAAGAGTATCCTGATTCTCATACTCAAATAAATTGTCGTAATCCGGGCTGTCTTTGTCCTAGTTAATAGTGAACGTGTAACACAAAATGCACACCAACCTGCAACCAGCATAAATTTATGTGGCAGTGCAGATTGGTGTACAAATTAGTATGCAACTATTAGTGTAAAAATCGTCAAAACCATTGGTATGTTAATAAAAAAGGCAATACAAAATGCTATGCAAATTGAATCGCAAATTACCTTGCAATTTATTTTTTTTCCTCTCAACGGAAAGGTGGGCCATAAAGATGAATTGTTCTTATGAGTTATTTTAATAAGGATCTGTCGTACGTGGCTTGCCTGGATCACAATCCGGCTCCTCTGTCTGCGCGGATTCTGCCAGTTTAATCAAATAATAGCATTCTTCTCTTGCCATATGATCAGCCATTAAGCCGGAAAGCGTTCCTAATACTTCTTCAGAAAGCTCCATATCCTCAATTTCTTTCAGAAAGCCCCTGAACAATTGCATTTCCGCTTCTACATCATGATTAAAGCGGTGAAGGGCCGGGAACTCACTTACGTTTGTTCGCAAATATCCAGTTAACTCCACTGCTTTTAAGTAAAACTGTTCAAAGTGTTTCGTGAATTCTTTGCTTTTCTTCTTCAACCTTTTTTCTACGCCATCCAGTTCATCATGTATGGCTCCTGCATGACCGCCTGCATCAAGCAGCCAAAGCATATGATGGTGCAGTTCATGGAATACAGGTGGTGACTCCCCTTTACTTAAATAACTGATGACGTGTAAGTATTCATCAAGCTCATTGACCATATGATTAATGAAAGTCGGGGATAAGTGTATACCCACTTTTCCATGTAACTGGTCCTTCAGGATATTTAGTTTAAATTGGCGCATCTTCCTTACAACTGCTTCTGCTTCATTGGAAAACTGCTTAAAATCACGAATATTCCCTTTACGGACGAACTCTAAGTATTGATCAAAAACCGTAACAAATTCTTTTGCTTGTTTGATTCTATCGGTTTGAGATGGATACAGCGAATCGCGAATGAATCTCGCGTGATCCCCCAGCACTTGCAGCCAAAATGTATGTTCAAATGCAGCACTATCCTCAAAATTCCTCATCCTCTTCCTCCTCATATACAGAATCCTATAAATATATATGGAAGATCAGATGGAATAAGAAGTCTAATAACGGCTTTGACATAAGAAATGACGATTTGTTAAAGGTTGGATGCACAAGGAGTCTTTAAGCTCCTAAGCAAAAGACCTTTCCCCATACTTCTTCCCCGCAAAAAAGAGGACCCCTGACAAATCAGAATTCCCCTTTTCGTTTACTTTCCCTCACTGGCACTGACCCTGCCATCCAATACTTTGCCGGTTGTCCAGTTCCGTGCAAATAATCCTGAATAGACTAGAACTGTACCGAGCATGACGATAAATCCGATGTAAACGCTCATCATCGAAGGCATCAGGAATGCGCCGATGATGATGGTCGATCTTGCGACGAGATCCGCCCCGCTGAAGGACAGGTTGGAGAAGGCAGAGTAGGAGCCCCGTTTATCGCTCGGGATCATATTGGCCTGTTCAGCATTTCGGATCGGTGAGTAGATCAGTTCTCCCATTGTTGCAACAAGGTTGAAAGCGATCAGGATGTACCATGTGTTGGCTGATGTAACAGCCACATATCCGATTCCATACAGAATGAGCCCGATCAAGAGAGCGTTCTTTTTATTCAGACGGTCTGTACAGCGGTTGATGATGAACGTAAGGCATACGACGAGAAGCATGTTCTCGATATTCAGGATACTCAGCATCCTGACCCCGGCGATTTCAAAGCTTCCGATGTTCACTGCTTTAAATGTTTCCGCAAGACGGATTCCAATATAGCTGTTTAATGAAAATTCCGCAGCAAAAATAAAGGTGGACCCCGCGACAACTTTTACAAAGGCTGAATCTCTGAAGGCAATCCGGTAATTATTGATAAGGTCAATGAACACATTATCGTGCTGTTTTTGAAGCTGGTCCTTGAACTTGTCCTGCAGCCAGATTCCATAGGCAATCGGAATGACCGCAGAAGTGAAGGTCAACATCATGAACAGTTCAGTCTGATGGTTGAGATACAGAAGTCCTCCCAGAGCGGCACCGATTGCCATCGACAGATTGACGAGCCAGTAATCCAGGGCATAGACGGCTTTCCGGTTCTCGGGCGTAGTCGAATCAATGATGATCGCATGCATCGCCGGGCGGCCGAGGCTGCTCGTGATGATGAACCCGATATAAGCGCCGGCAAACAGCATGATCCATTTTTTCTCCGGAAATAAGCTGATCGTCATGATGAGGAAAAACAAGGCGTTCAGCCAAGACGTTGTCAACAGCACCTTCTTCCTCGGAACGCGGTCTGATATGTATCCGCCGACCAGGTTGATAAAAAATCCGATCACCACTGTAATGATCAGGAACGCCCCTGCCCAGATTTTATTCATTTCCTGTGCAAAGAACAATGCCATGAACGGCATGACCGCGGATGAAACGGCACGGTTAAAGAATGAGGTAATCATCCGTACTTTTATATTTCGAGGTAATTCCTTCCATTTCATATTGTTCCCCTCCTCTATTTACTGTATAGTAAACTAGACGAATTATTTTAAAAATAGACACTTTTCTAAACTATGTCCCCTTTTAGGAGGAGAAGCACAATGGAGAACAAATTACTCACCCTTTGGAGGTACTATCCATCGGGCAGCATCCGCGTGGAGGAAATCTCCGAAACGCTTCAATTAAGTCATAAGCAGACCACCCGCTATTTAAAAAAATGGAATGAAGAAGGCTGGATTGCCTTTACCCCCGGCCGTGGTCGCGGGAATGTATCCACGTTGAAATGGAAAAAAGAGGTCGAGGAATTGTTTGAAGAAGAGGCCATGAAGCTCATCGATCATGAGCCCGTTGAACGAAGCAGCAAGTTACTGATGTATAACTGGTCAACGGACAGCAAGATGAGACTGATGAACAAATTTCACACGAAACTCGGGTTTGTACAAGAATCAGCGGATAAACTGATTGTGCCAAAGAGATATCCCTTTTTCTCCATTCATCCATTAGAGGCTGCCGATGTCCTAAGCGCCCACTTGGCGGCAAATGTATTTAACCGGCTTGTCTCCATCACCGAAGAGGGTGTCATCATGCCGGAACTCGCACACAGCTGGGATGTTTCTTCTATTAAACTGCGATTGTATTTAAGGAAGGATATCAAGTTTCATGACGGTTCCATATTGACCGCAAAGGATGTCGCGGATTGCCTCGAGAAACTGCGGGGCTATCCGCATTACCAGGATCTCTGGTCTCCGGTAGAATCGATCGAGGTGAAGGCACCGCTCATCATCGACATCACCCACCCCGGCGGCTGCAGCTATATGCTTCCGATGCTCAGTATGATGTGTGCCAGCATCTATAAGGAGAATAAAGACCGCATCCTTGGGACAGGATGCTTTTCCCTTGAAGAAAATAACGATTCAAAGACAACATTAGCTGCCTTTAAAGAGCATTTTCAAGAGAGACCGCTGTTGGATGCCGTTGAGTTTGTCCAAGTCCCACAGGATTTTAAGGGCATCTATCATTCTCACATCGAGCGGAGTCATTCCTCTTCGTTTGAAGTGGAAAGTGATTCCGGATTTGGCATTGTCATTATGAATGCCAGCCCCGGCCGGAATTCTGCCATTCAAAGGAAGGAAGTCCGCGATTATCTCCACTGGATCATTGCGAAAAACAGACATACTCTTCAGGAATGCGACCCAAGGATGACACCGAATGATAAGAGCATCCTGATCGGTCAGGATCAAAACATCATCGTCCCAGAGGCGGAACGTCCTTCCTTTACAGAGCCAGTTGTCATCCGTTGTGCCAATCACACAGCCAAGACGACGCAGTGGCTCGCGGACATTTTTAAAAAAGAAGAGGTCCCTGTCGAACTCCAGTGGTTTTCCTTTGCAGATACTTTGACGAAACACCCGAAGACGTTGAATGTCGATCTCTTCGTTCATGGGGAAATTTTCGAATCCAACCAGAACTTCTCGTTTTATCACTTTTTGAAGAATGGATTTTCCCCCCTATATCATCTTTTTACAAAGAGCGAAAAATGGAAGAAGCAGCTGGAGAAATATCTTCATACACCATTCAAGGACTGGACCTCATTAAATTTAAAAATCGAGAAAATGCTTATCGAAGATTCAATCATGATCCCCCTCTACTATGAAAAACGGTACATCCCGTTTTCAACAGACATTATGAATATCGAAATCAAGCATTTCGGGTATGTCGACTTTTCGAAATTGTGGGTCCGGCCGGAGGTGTAATCGTTTCGATAAGCTTGGAAGGTTGTTAGATTGCACAACGTTGGATGTCGTTTCTGTTAAAACGAGGAACCATTTAATGAAATAAAAATTCAGTTAGACCAAAAAAATCCGATCCAGGGGGTATTGCCTTTGAACGAAATAAAATACGGTTTATTTAGACTAACTGAACTCTTCACCCTTCTAGCCGCGGGTTTTCTTGTCACAGTCTGCATGTTAAAACCTGCATACGAAAGTTACGGCATTGAATTCATGGGGAATGTGTGGGTGAATTGGTTCGGGGTCACGTATCTATTATTTGTTTTTTATACATTGATTGCCGGGTTGTTTATAGCCAAGGGAAGTTTGCTTTACAATCAAAGAATGTCATCTATCTTTTTTTGGCTCTTATTCTTAGGTTCGAATTATGTGGTGTTTGTGCCATTTCTAAAAGGGGAAAATCCGTTTTGATTTAAAAGACATCATTACTGCTATCTGCAACTTTGCCGTAATTCCAGATCTCCCCCGGGTTCAGTGAATCTTTACATATCGTGCTCATCCCTGACTAATTTCAGCAAAAAAGACCGGCCACCCTTTTTCAGGAATTGGCCGGTCTTCACCTTACTTCAATATCAAGCTTCAAACGAATTACCTCGGCAAATGAAAAAACGAACTCATTTCACTATAATTACCTGCCAGCCTTCCAAGCGGCTGGAGTCTATCCAAGTTGATTTTGTAGTTTCCAAGATAGTACTCTTCTTCTATATGATAACGCAGCATCCTGCCAATGATTAAATGGTCACTGCCAAGCCTAATGATATGTTCGAGCTTGCATTCCATTTGAATCGGTGCTTCTTTTACCCGTTTTGGCTGTACGACGGCGCTGTCAACAGGCGTAACACCTGCTGCTTCGAATTCATTGACGGTGCTTGGAAGGTTTTCAGCACTTTTTTGCATTTCATTGCCGAGAAAAGCCGGAACGACGTTGATGACGAATTCCTTTTGTCCCCGAATATTGACCAGGGTATCCTTTTCGCTTCCTTCTCTCTCCCCTACGCCGGGACCAACTGAAATGGAGAGCATAGGAGGATTTCTTGACGCTACTGAAAAAAAACTAAACGGCGCCAGGTTCAATTCACCTTTATCGGATATAGTAGACACCCACGCAATGGGTCTCGGGACAACTGACCCGCTTAGTAACTTATATACTTGCTTTTCATTCAGCTCAGCAGGATTAAATTCCACTTTCCATTCTCCTTCCATTACATTCCAGTTATAATACTATACTTCTTTTCTCTTTCATCTCCATTGATAATAGAAGTAACAATGTGAATACGAGGATCATGATGCCGGCGATCATGATCCAGCCAGATGTGAAGCTCCCGAAGGAATCAACAATGAATCCGAATATCGGAGGCAGGGTGATGACACCTACGGAACCAAGCGTAATGCTAAACCCGCTGGAAAGTCCGGAGTACTCAGGGTCTACCACCTCGCTCGCAACATTCATCCAGATTGCATTAAAGCCGGAGATGGCAAATCCAAACACCATTGTAATCGGGATCATCATCCAAAACGATGTGTAGGTTGGAATAAATGCCAATGTCATACTCGATAACCCGGCTATCCCCGAAATCATCATGAGGATAATGACCCGTCTGCCGTTAAATAACCGGTCACTGATCATTCCCCAAACAATTCTTCCTACTGATCCGCAAACCTCTGAAATGACCAATAACACGCCTGATAAGAAAAGGGAAAGGTGTAAATATTCGTAACAGAAAATAACGATATAGGTTACTAAACACAACTGAGATCCACTCAATCCCATGGCACTGATGCTGACAAGCATGAGTGGTTTATTCCTCATCATCTTAAGCATGGAGCCATAAAAAGAAGAAAGGTTCTGAGTCTTCATGTTCGTTTTCCTGATTGAATCATGATAAAAGGAATAGGAGACCATCCCCCCTATGATAAGAAGATCACAAGCAATCGCAACGACATGCCTCCATCCATATATACCAGCCAGGGGCAGAAGGACGAGCCCGGCTAATGCTGAACCCGAGGTAATGCCGGTTTGCTTAATTCCCATGGCAAAACCCCGCTGCGTACGTGTGAACCAATGGATGATGCCTCTATTTGTAACAGGATGCATGGCACCATACCCGAGTCCGCCGATGACGACAAGAAGCAGCACTAACCAAAATTGATGAGAAAATGTCATGATGATGAAGCTGGTGCCGACACATAACGAAATCAGGAGCAATAAATGTTTCGATCCATTCTGATCCGCAACAAAACCGATCGGTATAGAAGAAAGCGCCTGTCCCAGGAAGAGGGCGGCAGGCAGCATTCCGATTTGGGATTTACTTAACGAGAGATCTTCTCCGATCAGGACACCTAAAGGGCCGACACTTCTCCCGATAAAAGCAACCAGTAACTGGGCAAGAAGCAGACAGAATAACATTCTCCAAGGTTCACTAATGACATTCCGGCTGATCTGTTGATGTTCTGGAATCATCTGTCCTCTATGCCTTCACATTTAGTGACAGCGGTTCATCCTCAGCAACAGATCGTCTGCTTGAAACAGGGACCAGCAGGGATCCTGCCACACAGATGAGGAAATTCAGGGATAATCCAATGACTCCGCCGTGGATTCCATATACGGTTTTATGTCCTGTGAACGTTAGGAGACCGGCAAGCACTGCCCCAATCAGCATGCCCCAGAAAACAGACCGTTTATCAAGCCGCTTCCAATAAAGCCCTAGAACAAACGCCGGGAATACTTGCACCAGCAATTCAAATTTCAAGACGAAAATTTCATATAGCGTCCCCGGTGGATTCCACGCAATCCAGAGCAGAAGGAATACAGCGATGATGCCGCCAATTTTTCCCACCATCACTTTCTTATGCTCCGACGCACCCGGGTTGATAAACTTGCCATATACATCATTAGACAGCATGGAAGAGAAACTCAGCAGGACGGAATCGGCAGTCGAAACAATGGCTGCGACAATCCCGCCGAAGAAAATGATCATCACCCAATAGAAGAATGGATTAATCGCTGCGATATCGTTGGCCATCAGTCCCACAATCTGTTCAGAGCCCCCTGTATCAAGACCGGGATAAAGCATGATTCCGATGATGCCGATGACAAATACCAACCCTGTCGTAATAGGAGGCATCCATGCCATACGTGAAAAGGACTTTTTCAGCGTCTTCTCACTCTGGGCGGAATAAATCCTCTGAACCGCATGAGGATAAATACTGGCACCTAATCCGACAAGCACAAGCATACTGAACCAGTTTACGGACACATCCATTGCAGGAACGGCTGTTTTAGCGGGCTCCATTTCATTGATATAGCGGGTCACATCTCCAAAATTCCCTCCGACCAGATATAACCCTCCGATCAGGAATACTATGATCCCAACCATCAGGATCAACCCTTGCATCACATCCGTGAAAGCGACTGCTTTCATCCCGCCCATCCACTCATAGGCGAGCATGACAAAAATAAACACAAGGACCGCAATCTGGTAGGGGATTGTCCCACCTGTCATACCTGAAACAGCTTGACCGATGGCTACCAACTGTTCTAATAAATAATTCCCCAGCCCCCATAGCATGAGGAAAATACTAAGCAGAGTGACAGCTTTCGATTTAAAGCGATGCTGAATCCAATCTGTAGGAGTCACGAAGTTCTTTCGTTTAGCAATGACATAAAGCCTGGGAGCGAATAAAAGATAAATACCGACGATGATTGTCATGAATGAAATCGACTGCAGCCAGGAAAATCCTGTTCGATATGCTGACGGAGCATACCCTACAATCGTATTGCCGCTGTACTGAGTGGCATAAAGAGTAAAGAATAATGCAATAAATCCCAGATTTCTCCCAGCCAGGTAATATCCGGACAGGCTTTGGTGCAAGTCCTTCTCCCCTCTTCCAGACAGATATCCAATGACCAGCATGATAATGGCAAATGCCGACAGGATGATAATGCCATCCAGCCCTGCAAACGTTAAATCCATAATTTATTCTCCCCCTTTCATCTGCTCTTCTTCTTCCTCAACTATGTTCCATTGACTCACGCATAACCAGCTCAGGTAACCGCAGAACACAATGGAAAAAACAGTAGAGATAAAAGCCCATAACGGAAATCCAAGAATGAAGGGTTCAACAGCACTTGATGGAAAATACCAAGGGACAATCGCAAGTACAAGCAGCACTAAACCTATCCAGATCCACACCTTCTTAATCGGTTCCTTAATTTGATTATGTTTCATGATCTTCCTCCTATCACTTTTTCAACTTAATAACTTCGGAGATTTAAGATTTCAGTCGATAATGTATTGTGTGAGTTTCTTCAAAGGAGTCAATGGTATCTTGATAAGTTAAAGTAGTATCGATTTCATCCAATCCCTTTAAGAGTAGTTCTTTGCGATATGGCTCAACAGTGAAATGATTGTTGAAACCGCTGTCATCTGAAAGGGTTTGGTTCTCCAAATCAACCGTCATCCGGTAACCGGGGAAGTCCTCTGCTTTCCTAAATAGCTTAATAACCACGCTTTCATCCAATACAATCGGCAATAATCCATTTTTGAAAGCGTTGTTGTAAAAGATGTCTGCGAAGGAAGGAGCAAGGATCACGCGAATGCAGAAATCTGCAAGTGCCCATGGAGCGTGCTCCCTGGAAGATCCACAGCCGAAATTCTTTCCGGTTAATAAAATTGGCGCATTCCTGTACAAATCCTGATTCAGAACAAACTCCTCTATTTCTTTTCCATTTTCATACCGCCAATCATAGAAGAGATATTCACCAAATCCTGATCGTTCAATTCGTTTGAGGAACTGCTTTGGGAGGATGGCATCTGTATCAATATTAATCGCATCCAGAGGAATAACTTTTCCCGTCAGTTCAGTGAAAGCATTCATCATCGTTTCACCTCTTCTTCCGACTGAAATTCCCATTCTCTCACATCTGTAAAATAACCCATGATGGCAGCAGCCGCCGCCATTTCCGGGCTTACTAAGTGAGTCCTGGCATGTCTCCCCTGTCTCCCTTCAAAATTCCGGTTAGACGTCGAGGCGCATCGTTCACCTGGCAAAACAATATCGTCGTTCATCCAAGGCACATGCTGCACCCGGATTCACGCCATTGAAAACCTGCTTGAATAAAGATAGAATCAAGACCTTCTCTTTCCGCCTGTTGTTTCACTTGCTGGGAACCGGGAACAATCAATGCCGTGACGGAATCGGTTACCTTGCAGCCCTTTACAATGCGGGCAGCTCTTCTAAGATCCTCTATTCGACTGTTGGTGCATGAACCAGACTGGGCAAATCCCGTACTTCCCGGACGACATGCTTATTCCAGATTTTTTCGTATAATGTTTCAGCCACCTCGCTCCCCCCTATACGATATTCTCATTCTCCAACTCTTTTAATTGTTCTTCCCTTAGTCCTAATAACTGAATATAAATCTCTTCATTGTGCTTTCCCATTCGTTCTGCACCCGCTTCCTTGACCTTTCCGGGAGTACGGCTCAGTTTTGGCACAACGCCCGGCATTGGAAATTCGCCAAGTTCAGGATGCTCCACATTGATAATCATTTCTCTTTCTTTATAATGGGGATCCTCCAATATTTCTTTAGCTGTGTAAATCAATCCGGATGGCACTCCCTTATCCTCC
>NZ_JABMCR010000159.1 GCF_013179555.1 Bacillus haikouensis | reverse complement strand
GCTCCTGCTCTTTTTCATCGCTTCCGATATCCTGAGTTGTATCTTCTGGGCACCTGTCCTCTTCTTGGCATTCTTGAAAAACACATTGCCAAGTACCGTCATCGCTTCTTCCAAATCGATATAAAATCTTTGTACATGAGAATCCAGTTCAAATGAATGGAGGGAACCATCGATATCATACACACTCATTAGCCCATCTAAACGGTAGTAAAGCTGTTTTTGATCAAGAGTCCCCAATTGGGAAGTCAAGAACTTTAATGAAAGATAGTCCAAAACAATTCCTAAGTGCTGCCTGGCTGATTTTTCAAGATGATGCGCTTCATCGATCACTAAATAATCATAGGAAGGAATTAAATTCCCTTTGTTGATGATATCCGACAGCAGCATGGAATGATTGGTTATGATCAGGTCTGCAGTCTGGGCACGTTTTCTTGCGTTCAGGTAGAAATCCTTCGCTACCCAAGGATCCTTACTGTGCGGGAGGTGCCAGCCATCATGGCGCAGCCGGTTCCAGAACAATTGACCGCCCGAAGTGAGGTTCAGCTCATCCACATCCCCCGTTTCAGTTCTTGTCAACCATACCAAAATCTGCATTTTCGTCAAGACGACATCGTATTGGGGATCGTCTTCACGAAGGGACTGTTCAAACTTAAAAAGGTTTATGTAGTGGTTTTTTCCCTTTAACAGCACTGTCTGAAATGAAGAAGGACTTACTTTTTCAAGCAGCTTAATCTCTTTTTGCATCAATTGTTCCTGGAGCTGAGTAGTAAAGGTGCTTATCACTACCCGTTCATCCCGCTGTTTTGCAAATTGGAGGGAGGGTAATAAGTATCCCAATGATTTACCGACTCCTGTGCCAGCTTCTATTACGAGATGTCTTTCCTCTTGAAATGATTCACGGACTTCATCAATCATCTGAATTTGCGCTGCCCTTTTTTCATAAGCTGAGATATGCAGTTCCAGATTTGATGAGATGTCCAAATCGACAGTATTTCCAACTGAAATATGCCCTATCTCATTTTCTTTTTTCTTTCGCAGTGCAATCCCCCTGTGTACTTCAAGTTCAAGCGGCAGATCTTCCACATGGCTTTGTTTCAGGGTGACAATCTCATCGAACAATAATGATAAGTCACTCTTCAGGCGTCCTGAGAGGACCTTCAGTTTCTCCAGTGTCACCAGCGGGAGCAGCTCCAGCCTGTGGATAAAGTGAAGCAGAAGTTCCGCTGTCACATAGGCATCACTATCTGCCTGATGCGGTCTGACATGGCTCAATGACAGCGAATTGGAAAGCTCCGTCAGCTTAAAACTGTCTGCTGAAGGCATCGCTATTTTAGCTAATTCGACTGTATCGAAGGCAGGGCCGTTAAACGTATTGTAGCCGGCTTCCTCCAATTCCGATTGTAAAAAAGAAAGGTCGAATGTCACGTTGTGAGCAACAAATACTCCGTTATCCAATAATTCCAGAATTTTAGGAGCGATTTCATGAAAGGCAGGAGCCTCCTTGACCATTTCATCATTTATTCCCGTCAGCTCTTCAATGAAAGGCGGGATGGACTTGCCTGGTGAAACAAATGAAGTGAATTGATCGACTATCTTACCATGCTCTATGATAACTGCTGAAATTTGTATTATTTTTTCTCCTCTTTTCGGAGAATTTCCTGTTGTTTCCAAATCCACAACGATTAATTTGAATGGATACATATTTTCTCACTGCCTTTATCTAAATCCTTAAATGATTCAGTTATACAATATGATTTCTAAATTAGTGTACCATAATTCAAATTAGAAGGCTCATAAATAGAAAAGCGGAGGCGGCTGTACCAGAGGCGACAAGCATATGGCGAAAACACCAGAAAGGCGTTTTTTTGCCTTTTTGGTGTTTTTGACTTATGACCTCGAGCCTCTAGCCGCCGGAGCTGGACAATAGAAAAGCGGAGGCGGCTTGACCAGAGGCGACAAGCATATGGTGAAAATACCAGAAAGGCGTTATTCTGCCTTTTTGGTGTTTTTGACCTATGACCTCGAGCCTCTAGCCGCCGGAGCTGGACAATAGAAAAGCGGAGGCGGCTTGACCAGAGGCGACAGGCATATGGTGAAAATACCAGAAAGGCGTTATTCTGCCTTTTTGGTGTTTTTGACCTATGACATGTGCCTCTAAGACCCGGAGCTGAATGTATCTAACTTCTCCGAGGGAATCTTCGACCGCCCCTCCATTCAACAGCTAGTAAAAACCATAAGTAACAAGTTTGCAAAGTATACCCTTCATCAAAAAAAAGAACGACTCTCTTTGGAATCGTTCAAAAATAAATATATTAATCAGTATATCGTCGCTTCTGGCTCTGTTCCGAGCATTTCCACGATATGATTACATTCATCCATGATCGCCACTTTAGGCACATGCCTGCTTACCATGTCCTCGGCCACCAGCTTATAAGAGATAATGATGACCACATCACCTTTCTGAACAAGCCTTGCTGCTGCTCCGTTCAGGCAAACAATACCGCTGCCCCTTTCACCCGGGATGATGTATGTCTCGAGTCTCGCCCCATTGTTGTTATTCACGATCTGGACTTTTTCGTTGGCCATCATGTCCACCCTGTCGAGGATATCCTGATCGATTGTTATGCTTCCCACATAATCAAGATTAGCCTCAGTGACCCGGGCTCTGTGTATCTTCCCGTTCATCATTGTTCTATACATGCTGATTCTCCTTTTTGTCCAATGAGATAATGATATTATCAATTAACCTGGCTTTTTGGAATTGAACTGCGATTGCAAGTATTATTTCACCATTCCATTCATGAAATGGAGTCAGTTCTGGGAACGTAAAGATTTCAACATATTCGACCTGACCAGAAGTCATGTTATGAATGAATTCTTTCACATCTGAAATAATAGCAGATGTGTTCACTTCGCCGGATTCTATCTTTTTCTTGGCCCCTCTCAGACTTTCATATATAGCGGGAGCTTCGTTTCTTTCCTCCTCGGATAGATATACATTCCTTGAGCTTTTAGCCAGCCCGTCTTCTTCCCTGACAGTCCGAACCCTCACAATTTCCACTGGAAAGAAATAATCATCAACAAGACCTTCCACAACGGCAACCTGCTGAGCATCCTTCAATCCGAAATAGGCTCTTCTCGGCTGCACCAGATGAAAAAGCTTTGTCAATACAGTGACAACTCCATCAAAATGACCTTCACGCTTTTTCCCGCACAGCACATGAACCCTTTCCTTTACATTCATCGCTACCGATAACGTCCCCGGGTACATTTCTTCGGAATCCGGCATGAATAAAATGTCAACATCCGCATTTTCCGCAAGCTTAAGGTCGCGTTCAATATTTCTTGGATAGCGATCGAAATCTTCATTCGGTCCAAACTGTAATGGGTTTACAAAAATACTCATGACCACGATATCATTATTGTTCCTTGCTTCTTTAATCAGTGAAAGGTGGCCATCATGCAGATATCCCATAGTCGGTACAAATCCGATGGTTCCGCCCGATTGTTTATGATGATGTATTTCTTCACGGAGTGTGTTGACTTTCGTTATGATTTTCACTTTTTACTTCCTCCATAAAGCATTTGCAATTCTTCTTCACGCATTGTAAAGGAATGCTTTTCTTCAGGGAATCTTCCACTCTTTACATCTTCTCTATAGCCGACCAGGCTGGAGGTTATGGTTTCTGAGATATTACTATATTGTTTGACAAATTTCGGTACCCTGCCGACGCCATAAGTAACAAGGTCGTGGAAAACAAGCACTTGGCCGTCAACTTCATTCCCTGCCCCGATTCCGATTACAGGGATGGTCAAAGCTTCCGACACCTCTTTTGCTAATTGTTTCGGTACACATTCCAAAACAATTGAGAACGCCCCTGCTTTTTCACATTCAATCGCATCTTCAAGCAGCATTTGTGCTGAATGGGCTGTTTTCCCTTGTACTTTGTAACCACCTAAAACACCGACAGACTGTGGAGTAAGACCTAAATGAGCCATCACTGGTATGCCTGCACCGGTCATCGATTGAATACGGTCGATCACCACACCTGCCCCTTCTACCTTAACAGCATTCGCACCGCTTTCCTGCACGATTCTTGCTGCTGCTTTTAATGTGTCTTCCCTTGAAAGGTGGTAGGTCATAAAAGGCATGTCTGTAACAATAAACGTGTTGGGAGCGCCTCTTTTGACAGCTTTGGTATGGTGAATCATATCGTCGACAGTCACAGGAATAGTCGAATCGTAGCCAAGCACCACCATGCCAAGTGAATCCCCTACCAAAATAATATCCATTCCTGCTTCTTCCGTTAATTTGGCACTAGGATAATCATAAGCAGTCAGCATCGTAACCTTTTCAGCTTCCTTTTTCATTTTTAGAAAATCCGTTGTCTGTTTCATGTTTTCCTCCTTCTTTACAGTCAGAGGAGACGAAACATCTATGAATTCACTTTCTTTTTTGGTCAGGCTCGGATTCCTCAAGTGCTGATTCTCAAGTGCAAAAGGAACCGGATGCAGCTTATCAACCGGGTCGTTGAAAGAGCCCCCAATAAAAAAACCTTCTGAAAAAATGACAGAAGGATCCCAAGTGTCTAATATGATTGTTTCGACCCTCTGTCCCAGTCCAATATGGATCAAGGCAGATTATTTTTGTATTCTTGTTTGTACTGCGAAAGGGTGCAGTTCATTCGATACTGCCCAATTTGAATTATACCATAAAAAAAAGAGAGGGAATAAAGATAAATCTTCAATTCTCCTCCCAGACGCCATTCCTAAATATTCACTTCGATATCTGCGGAATATATATGATGAACGGTACCATCATTATCTTTTATCTTTAACACTCCCTCTGCAGTTATACCCAGAGCAGTGCCTTCAACTGTTCCATTGATCGTACGTGCCCTTATCCGTTTCCCAATTGAAACAGCATAACTTTCCCATAATAATTTGATGGGAGTAAATCCTTCCTTCATATAGAGGGTATATAGGGATTCGATTCTTTCCAAAACAGTCTGGACAAGTTCCGCCCTGGAGAGAAGATCTCCTTTTTCGATCGCAAGCGAGGTGGCAATAGATCGAATTTCAGCGGGAAAATGATCGATGGAATGATTCACATTCATTCCAATTCCAATGATGATCGAATTGATTTTGTCTGATTCCGCCTGTAGTTCAGTCAGAATCCCCGTAACTTTCTTCCCATTAATAAGGATATCATTCGGCCATTTGATTTGAGGTTGAAGCTCTGTGACTTCCTCAATCGCCTGTACGACGGCTACTGCTGTGATCAAGGTGAACTGCGGTGCTTTCTGGGGAGGCAGATGGGGCTTTAATATAAGACTCATCCAAATCCCGCTTCCAGATGAAGAATGCCATTCACGCATGAGTCTCCCTCTTCCGGCAGTCTGTTCATCTGCAATGACAAGAGTTCCTTCAACGGCACCATTACCTGCTAAATCGTGTGCAATTTTCTGCGTGCTGGGAACTGATTCTTCATAATGGATGACTTGCCCCAAAGTTGAAGTCTGTAATCCCAGCCTGATTTTATTTTCTGTTACGCTATCTGGGGTGTTTATAATTCGATACCCTTTCTTCCTGACAGCTTCCAATACGAACCCTTCTTTACGGAGCTCTTCTATATGCTTCCAAATGGCCGTCCGGGAACACCCTGCTATATCCGCCAGCGCCTGTCCTGATAAAAAGTCTCCTTTTGACTCTGAAAATGCCTGAATCAGTTTTTTTCTGATGGACTGCATGTTTCGATCCACCTCCTAATTGTTTCATGTTCGTTCTTGATTTCTCCATTTATAACGGCCATTTCGATCTTACCAAGGACCTCCTTGAGCCATGGTCCTCCCGTGCGTCCAGTCCACTGCATCAAATCCTTGCCTGTTACCTCCAGTTCCTCTCTGCTTTTGATAGGTAAAGTTTCGTATTCAAGCTCCAGGCTGCCCATGGCTGAAGGTTCAATCGAATGAATGCAGTTATATACCATTTCTACGTTTTTCGCTCTCTGTAAACCTGAAAGATAGAGAAGCTCCTTCGTCCATCCTTTTTTTGTACGAATGGAAAGAATCTGTATTTCTTTAGTCCGCTCTTTGATTTTTTTTGAGGGAAGTTTCCACGCTTTTAAAAATTCTGCAGGTCTTTCATCTATGCACGCTAGAATAAGAAGCCATGTTTGATCCTTACTTAAACTTTTCAATAATGGAAAGCCTGCTATCTCTTTAATTGTATTTTTCTTGTCGGCAAGGTCAGGAAGCTGCTTAAATAGGGATGTTTGAAGAAGGAGCTTTATAGCCAGATCCCTGAAATCCCCAATCATCATCTTCTCGAATTCCATCGCTTTCCGTTCTACTGCAATATGTGTCAACAGGTTTTGGTGCGATTTCAATGCCTTCAGGGTGGAAGGTTCCAATTCAAAACCGAGTTGGCTGACAAACCGGATGCCTCTCAACATTCTCAAAGCATCTTCTGAAAAACGATCAGAAGGGGCCCCTACCGTCCTGATAATTCCCTGCTCGATATCCGCCTGTCCTTTAAATGGATCATAGATTATACCTTCTGCATCCATTGCCAGGCTGTTCATAGTGAAATCCCGTCTCTGGAGATCCCCTTCTAAAGAACGAATGAACTCCACTTGATTTGGGCGCCTGAAGTCACGATACTCTGATTCAGTCCTGAATGTAGTGATTTCATATTCACCAGAGGGTTCGAGTACCAATACGGTTCCATGTTCGATACCGATATCGGCTGTACGGGGGAATATCCCCTTTATTTCGTCCGGTAAAGCCGAAGTGGCAATATCCACATCATTGATGGGCCTTCCAAGAAGGTGATCCCTTACAGAACCTCCTACGAAATAAGCCTGGAATCCTGCTTTTTCTATTCTTTTTAAAAGAGGAACCGCATCCTGGAAGATCGTTGGCAACACTATATATGCACCCTCTCCACTACCCGAAACAAAGTAGCTATTTTATATTAGTTCTTTATAAATCTGTTCATATTGCTCGATAATTTTTTTCGAATGAAATTTCGTCCTCGCTGTTTCAAATGCATTGATGGATAAGGACTTGTGAAGTACATCATTACCTAGCATTCTGATAGCTTTGGAGGAGATCGCATCTACATCTCCCACATCACAAATATAGCCGTTGCAGCCGTCTTCAATGACTTCAGGGATCCCGCCGATATCTGTGCCGATACACGGAACCCCGCAAGCCATTGCTTCAAGGGCCACCAATCCGAAACTTTCCTTCTCTGAGAGCAGCAATTTCAAGTCACTGATTGAATATAGTTCCTCGAGATTATCCTGCTTTCCAAGAAATAATACTCGATCCTTCAGCCCTAAGTCCTTCACCTGCTTGCATACGACAGTCATTTCAGGGCCGTCCCCAACGAGGAGAAGTTTTGCCGGAATCTCTTTTTGTATCAGATTAAAAGATGACACGACATCCTTCACTCTTTTTACTCCCCGGAAGTTAGATACATGAATGATTACTTTTTCATCTTCGTGAATGCCGTATTCATTCCGTAAATGACTGGAATCGACATGGCGGTAAACCCGCTCGTCGATAAAATTATATACCGTTTTAATCTCTTTATCAGGGCGGATAAGTTCAGTTGTCTGATCTGCGAGTGCATTCGATACAGCGGTTACCACATCTGACTTTTCAATACCAAACCGAATGGCTCCCGTAAGTGACGGATCATATCCGAGTACAGTGATATCCGTCCCGTGAAGTGTGGTCACAATCTTTACATCTTTGTCAGCCATCTGCTTGCCCAATATGGCACATACAGCGTGCGGAATGGCGTAATGCACATGAAGGATGTCCAGATTTTCCCGTACGATTATTTCAGCCATCTTATTAGCGAGGGCAATATCATAAGGAGGATATTGAAATACTGAGTATTGATTGACTTCAACCTGATGAAAATAAATATTATGATACATTTTGTTTATCCTGAATGGAATACTGGAGGTAATAAAATGGATTTCATGACCTTTTTCAGCAAGCAGTTTACCAAGCTCAGTGGCAACTACTCCAGACCCTCCAACCGTAGGATAGCAAGTTATTCCTATTTTCAATTTCATGTGTCATACTCCTAACAAGTCGTGATGCAGAATGAGCGTGTTATAAGAGAAAAATCCTTCAGCATAACGTATTCCAGCGTCTTTTCCCATCATTCTTTCTCTCGCTTCTATTGCTTCTATGTATTCATCGGTCAATGGTGTAGAAACCCCGTCTATTCCTTTGTTAAACTGACTTTCATAAGCACGGAGGCTATGAAGCTTCCGTTCTATTTGATCCTCGATATTTATGACAAAATGAGGTCTGTGAAAACCATTGATGATATAAAAATACAGATTTGCCGCTTTATGTACAGATAGTGAAGGATTGAATTTCCGTACTCCTGAAGAAAAGTATGCCTCCTTCACCAATCTAGAGGCATTTCCGTGATCAGGATGCCGGTCCTGCTCATATGGAGCAAACACAGCTTCCGGTTTATACTTTCTTATGATCCCCACCACTTTATTAATATTTTCCTCAGTAAGGAAGATACCCCGGTCCGGGATGTCCAGTGTCACCCTCTCACTTACCCCCAGGTATTCAGCAGCTTTCATTGCTTCACGTTCCCTCACTGGAACCGATCCATTGGATGAAAGTTCAGCCTTTGTCAAATCACAGATGACAACTTTTTTGCCGGCCTCTGCATATTTAGCAAGTGTTCCCCCCATCCCGATTTCCACATCATCTGCATGTGCACCAAAGGCAAGGATATCCACTCTTTCTTCTGTCACCTTAATCCTCCCTTTCTTTTTTGACGCTTCTCCACTGTATATCCCCTCTATCAAGCCCTTTCACCAATACTTCAGCTGTTCCCATGTTTGTCGCTAAAGGGACAGAATATACATCACACAGTCTTATAAGGGCTGACACATCAGGCTCATGGGGCTGTGCGGTTAGCGGATCCCTGAAGAACAGGACAAGATCCATTTTATCATTTGCAATATAGGACCCAATTTCCTGATCCCCACCCAATGGACCGGAACGGAAACGGTGTACCGATAATCCTGTTTCTTCGGATATCCTTTTTCCGGTTGTACCAGTGGCAAACAAAGAGTATTTCTCTATGATCGGCTGATACGCCAGAACAAAGCGGATTAAGTCATCCTTTTTCTTATCATGAGCTATCAAAGCAATATTCATCAGCGCTTCACCCTCTAGTCCAAAATATTTTCTAAACCATATACAAGTGTATTCAGGTTCATGACGGTTTCAACTGAAACTTTGACCCCCGACATGAAACTTGCTCTGTTATATGAATCATGACGCACTGTAAGTGTTTGTCCCTCGGCACCGAACATCACCTGCTGATGGGCAATCAATCCAGGCAGCCTGACACTATGGATATGCATGCCGTCGATATTGGCTCCCCTTGCCCCCGAAATAGATTCCTTTTCATTCTGATGTCCCTGTGTTTTTGGCTCCCTTACTTCTTTGATCATTTCAGCTGTTTTAACCGCAGTTCCTGATGGAGCATCCAGTTTTTGGTCATGATGCAATTCGATGATTTCAATATCTTCGAAGTACTTTGCAGCCATTTGTGAAAACTTCATCATTAATACCGCACCAATTGCGAAGTTTGGAGCAATGATACAGCCAAGTTCCCTGGACTCGGCAAGTGCCTTTAGTTCGGAGAGTTCCTCCGCCGTAAAGCCTGTTGTTCCAACGACCGGCCTGACCCCATATTCCAATGCAGTTTTCGTATGTATATATCCGACTTCAGGTGTCGTCAGATCAATCAATACATGAGGAGTTTCCTCGTTGAAGCATTCTGTTATTTCCTTATAAACAGGAACGTCAAGGCTTGCCTCGCCTTTATGATCGATCACGCTGATCAGTGTAAAATGGGGGGTGTTCTGGACGAGGTCAACGGCCTCTTTGCCCATTCTTCCTCTCGGCCCTGCAATGGTCACTTTAATTTGTTTCATGATCTTCACCGCCTTCTTTTCTTGTCCAACGATCTTTATCACGTGTATTAAATTTATGCATAACACGATTATGTGCTTCCTCAAGACTGATATTCAGAGAATTAGCCAGACAGAGGAGCACAAATAAGACATCACCAAGTTCTTCTTCAACAGTTTTTTCTTTTTCGGTATT
>NZ_JABMCR010000158.1 GCF_013179555.1 Bacillus haikouensis | reverse complement strand
CCTGCTATCGGTCTTGACAAGGAAGCCATGATTGCATTGAATAAATAAAATAAGAAGATATGCTGTATTCCACGTTCTTCACCAAAGATCACGATGAATGTTACAATCGATCCATAGCCGAATGTGACCATGATGGTGATGAAAGCAGGGAACCAGCTTGATTTTTCCACCAGGGAACCCATGTATGAGAACTTAAGGTCTTCTTTATTGGTCTCCTTTACGATTTCCGGCGTCTGATAACGAACCAGCGCCAGAAGAATGATGGCAATGACCCCGAGGACACTTGATGTGATGATCAGATTCGTGAATGTAGTGACCTGGAATAAGTAGATTCCGAGACTTGGAGCGATGATCATTCCAATTGTGATCGATAATCCGTAATAACCCATTCCTTCACCGAGACGGGATTTAGGTACGACATCAACTGCAGCTGTGCCATTGACTGTTGTCGACCATCCCCAGGCAAGTCCGTGTACAAACCTGAACAGTAAAAAGATCACGACTATGGAGGACAATGGATAAATCACAGTGATGAGCAGCAGTGAAACCACACCGATGACAACAAGAGGCTTCCGGTCTTTATACTCCAGCATGAACCCGATGAACGGCCTGCATAATACCGCCCCAATTGAAAATAAAGTAGTGACCAGACCAATTTCCAATCCTGAGGCGCCAAGTGATTTAATATATGGAGGCAATGTCGGAATCAGCATTTGAAACGACATAAACACAAAAAGATTTCCTACCATTAACATGATAAAAGACCTTGTCCATAGAGGTTCTTTTATTTTCGTCACAGGAAATCCCCCTTTCTGATATTCATTTATTCACAGAAATCATCCATTTTAGATGCTCCTGAATTTATTTCGAATTACTAAATAATAGCACATTCCAGGAAAAAGATATATGATTTCCCCCTAAAGATTCCTGCTATTTTCTTACATTCTATTCCCTTTCACTTTCCTTCCCATTTATCGCTTCCATATGCCGCTGACAGTCATTTATGCATTGAACATTAAGCCATTTATGCAGTTCAAACTCCCTGAACACCTTCACCCGGATAACATCTGCATTGAAAAGTTCTGAATTTATACTATAATAGACAACATGACCAAAAGTTCAGAAAATTCCACTTGCAATTCAAAAATAGAATTTTTATTTATATAAATTAATAATTATACAACACTAGTATAAGGAGGAACCCACTTGAACTACTCTTTATATCCTTTAGGGGACTGCGCAGTCGTCATTCAATTAGGAGATGCAATTGAAATTGACACGCACGAAAAAGTAAAAAATGTGACTGCGTTTTTTGAAAATAACCCGCAAAGATGGCTCATCGAAATAATACCGGCCTTTACGACAATCACGCTTTATTATGATCCGATGGTCATTTTACAGCATAAAAAAGATATCCTTCCATACGAGGGAGTGTGCTCCATCCTGACAGAATTGCTTTCGTATGAATTCAAGGGAGATTCCGCTCCCGCCAGAGTCATGGAAATCCCGGTATGCTACGGTGGTGAATACGGTCCGGATTTAGAAGAAGTGGCTGAAGCACACGGTTATTCAGTGGAAGAAATCATTTCCAAACATACGGCTGGGGACTATCTTGTTTATATGATCGGATTTGCCCCGGGCTTTCCTTATGTGGGAGGTTTGGATCCTGATTTAGCCACTCCGAGAAGAAAATCACCCCGATTAAAAATCCCGGCCGGATCAGTGGGAATCGCAGGGGATCAGACAGGCGTCTATCCGATTGAAACACCTGGAGGCTGGCAGCTCATCGGCCGCACTCCACTCTCCTTATTCCGGCCATCCGAGGATACTCCAAGCCTTCTTCAGGCTGGGGATCGGATTAAATTCGTTTCCATCTCAGAAGGAGAATTTATAGAAATGGAGGATAAAGCATGATTAAAGTTATAAAACCCGGCCTCCTTTCTACTGTACAGGATCTTGGAAGATACGGTCTTCAGAAATATGGCGTCATCGTCAGCGGCAGCATGGACCCGGTTGCCCACCGAATTTCCAACTGGCTTGTAGGGAATGATGAAAATGAAGCAGTCCTCGAAATGACCTTGACCGGGCCGGTTCTCGAATTTCAAGAGAACTGCCTGATTTCAATATGTGGAGGCGATCTGTCTCCTTCCATTGGAGGGGATCCGGTTCCCCTGTGGCGTTCCATCCTTGTTAAAAGGGGCAGCACCTTAAAGTTTGGAGGATGTAGAAACGGGGCACGGGCATACCTTGCCATTGGGGGCGGAATCGATGTACCTTCAGTCATGAAGAGCCGCTGCACCTATTTAAGGGCTGGTATCGGCGGACTTGACGGACGAAGTTTAAAAGAAGGGGACACTCTTGAATCAAGACCTCTTCAAGAAGATTCTAAAGATATTATGGACTACTTGATTCCTTATTTGGAGAATAAAACGTATACAGAAATCGATTGGTCGATTTCCTCCGAACTCATTGCCATCCACCAGTCCCAAAAAGCTATCAGAGTGATTAAGGGACCGGAGTACAATCTCTTTACCGAAAAAAGCAGGCAATCGTTTTTCGGGAAAGCCTTCAAGGTATCTCCGCAATCCGATCGGATGGGGTATCGTTTACAAGGAACTCAACTATTTATGAAACAAGACATTGAAATGATTTCAGAAGCAGTGACCTTCGGAACCATACAGGTGCCATCTGACGGCAACCCCATCATTTTGTTAGCAGACAGACAAACTACGGGGGGATATCCGCGTATCGGTCAAGTCGCATCTGTTGATCTTCCTCTGATCGCCCAGACAAAACCGGGGGAAGAGCTTTCCTTTACTGACATCACTCATGAGAATGCACAGAGACTTCTTTTAAATAGGGAAAAACAGCTGCGCCATCTTAAACAAGGGATTGCATTAAAACTCAGATAAACCAACATAGAACCTGCAGCAAGGAGAGATATATTCATGAAAAAATCAAATATCAGTGTATTGCTTGGCGCAGCCTTTCTGATGGCCACCTCGGCAATCGGACCGGGTTTCCTGACCCAGACTACGGTCTTTACAGAGCAATTGGCAGCAAGCTTCGGATTCGTTATCCTTATATCCATCATCATTGATATCGGTGCACAGTTAAACATTTGGAGAATCATCGCCGTATCCGAAAAAAGGGCACAGGACATCGCAAACGACATGCTGCCCGGGCTGGGCTACTTTCTGGCAATATTGATCGTCGCCGGCGGCCTTGCCTTCAATATCGGAAACATCGCCGGTGCGGGCCTCGGAACGAACGTTTTATTCGGCATATCACCGGAGATGGGGGCATTATTCAGCGGACTTGCAGCCGTCGGGATCTTTCTCTTCAAAGAGGCAGGCAGACTGATGGACAAGTTTGCGCAAATTCTTGGCTTCTTGATGATTATCCTCACATTATATGTGATGTTCACCTCCAACCCGCCGGTAGAGGAAGCCGTTACTAAGACATTCATGCCGGATACGATTGACTTCATGGCCATCATCACACTTGTAGGGGGAACGGTCGGCGGGTACATCACGTTTGCAGGTGGTCACCGTCTTTTGGAAGCAGGCATAACAGGAAAGGAAGCCCTCCCGCAAATTACGAAGAGCTCTGTATCTGCCATCGGGATCGCTTCGCTCATGCGGATTTTCTTATTCCTGGCTTCGCTTGGAATTGTTGCACAGGGCCTCCAGATCGATCCTTCCAATCCGCCGGCATCGGTCTTCAACCTCGCTGCCGGAAACATCGGCTATAAAATGTTCGGAATCGTCATGTGGTCCGCAGCCGTCACATCCGTTGTCGGAGCAGCCTACACATCCGTTTCCTTCATTCGCACATTAAGCCCTCTATTGGAGAAATACCACAAATGGCTGATCATCGGCTTTATCATTATATCTACCCTGGTATTTGTATCGATCGGTAAACCTGTCGCCGTCATGATCCTGGTCGGTGCCCTGAACGGATTAATCCTGCCGATCGCACTTGGCGTCATGCTGTTCGCCGCACACAAGAAGAAAATCGTCGGTGACTACAAGCATCCGATATGGATGACTGTATTCGGTCTCCTCATCGTCGCTGCCATGGCTTATATGGGTGTTTATACGATGATCAATGAATTGCCAAAGCTGTTTAGTTAAATAGGTGTTATGCAGAGACCTCAGACTCTATTAGGGAGTTTGGGGTTTTTGGTTTATGTATTGGGAAGGTTAGTGGGGCTGCGGTTGAATTTGGGGGATGCAGTGAATCTGCTGTGCCAGGGACAAATCTGCTGTTTTGTGCCTGGCACAACAGAAGACTTGGCGGACCATCCTATTAGAAAAATGGGGCAGGGACAAAACTAATAAACCACGACATAAAGACGAACAATTTCAGTGTATTTCTTAATACCGCTAATTATTTCCGTGCAAGACTTCGCTTTCCGCGGGTAGCCCGTGAGTCTCCTCGGCAAGCCTGCGGGGTCTCACATAAGCTACTTTTCCCGCAGGAGTCTTCGTCTTGCACTCCAATCAACCGCTGGAAAGAGCTAAAATCTAAATGTACATTGAACAAAATAAAAACCCGAACTAATTTGCCTGTAAGAAGGCAAATTAGTTCGGGTTTTACTTAGACTAAACACTTTTGTCCCACCCTCATGCTTTAAACAAGTAAACTCGATTTCCTCAATCAGAGGACGTTCTTTACCCTGCCTACCTGTCCGTCTTCAAGTCTCACCTTGATGCCGTGAGGATGATTCGCTGAGTTTGTGAGAATATCTTTTACGACTCCACTGGTCAGCTTACCTGTGCGCTGGTCTTTTTTCAGTACGATTTCGACTTGGATTCCTGGTTTGATATTTGCTCGTTGTTGGCCGTTCATATTATTCTCCTGACTGGGTATAGTTTATATTTGTGTTTGGATATTGGTTTGGATATGGGATTGGGTACTCTTTGACCCCAGCGTTCGACTCAGAGTGGGTTTGCCTTGTCCAGAGATTTTTCGACAAGCAGCTCAGTTATTTCAAAGCCGGCACAATTCCATAGTCAGAGTCTTGATCTAACCTGGATTCACCCGTTCCCTGCAACGATACATGTCCCAATCACCATTAATCCCACTTAACTTGGGCTTGAATTTCATTTTTCACGCTGCAAAAACAAGCTTTATTAAAGGTCTTTGTTTCAATTGGACAACCTGCTTCAAGGGCGTATGAACTGCAAACGCTAAATCCGGTGAACATAAAGATCCTATTCACATCAACCAGCCGGTATCAATCCTCATCTTTAACATCCGGATCGTCCGGAATCGGCTCACTGAGGTATTCGGCCAGCTGTTTCTTGGCTTTTTGCAATTGCTCGAGGTGCTGGTTGAATTGTTCGCGATAGACCAAATATTGATCGCCGTCATGGACCGCTCTGATTTTATTCTCTTGGATCAGAATTTCAATATAGGATTCGGGCAGGGATAGGTATTCTGCTGTTTCTGCTATTGTGAGATACATGTCTTTCCCCTCGACTTAAATGATTTACTTTTATTTTCCCTATTATATCATAGTGAAATAATCTTTCACCGCCCCTTTTCTTTAAATGTTTTCTTCCCTGAATAGATCATGCAGCCTCAGGTTTGACTCTGAATTGACGATGGCGTTCTTTTTGAATTTTTCGTAGGCGGGAGTAAAGGCGAATAGTGTTGATAACTCTTTGGGCAGGGTTCGATGGTGGACATTGATCTTCTGGAATTGCAGCGTGATTTCGTTTTTAGCAGCCAATTGGAATCCCCAGTCACCGAACGAGGGGATGATAGTATGGTATTGTTTAGTATGGAATCCCGCTTGTTCAAGTGTCAATCCGATACTCCAGAACACGGTCGGGGTTGCATCCAAAGCGTTTGATTGGCATACGAGGATCCCATCGTCACTCAAACAGCTGTAGAACTTCTCAAATAGTTCCTTAGCATACAGGCTTGCCATCAGTTCATTTGTCGGGTCTGGAAAATCAATGACCAAGACATCATAAACTTTCTTATTTTTCCCAATAAATATTTTGGCATCCTCGATATGCTCCGTGACTCTTTTATCAAAAAATGCCTGTTCGTTTAATTCCGCAAGGGCAGGGACCTGTTTGGCAAGCTCCACTACCTTGCCATCGATATCCACTAAATCAACTTCTTTGACGTTGGGATATTTCAGGATTTCGCGCAGGGCAAGTCCATCTCCACCTCCCAGAACCAGTACTGACTGAATGGATTTCCCAAGTGTGAAAGGCACATGGACAAAAGCTTCGTGGTAGATCCGTTCATCCAATGAACTGAATTGCAGCTGTTCATTTAAATACAGCCTGATATCCTTGGCACTTATGACCTGTATGTCCTGAAACTTGCTCTTTCCTTTATATAGACTGTCATGGCCCCCAGCCAGTAATTCCTTCAGCCCTGCACGGTCCCAGTCATCCCCGTACGTTTCCTTACCTGTCATCTTATTAGATTTATCATGATGTGTTCCCAATAGATCTCACTTCCCTGGTATTATTGCATTCTTATTCTATTTTATTTTCAGAGCCACCCATGAGTTCTTCCATTTCAGGTACTTGAGAAAAAATAGAGTAAAAGCCTAACAATAATACAGGTCAAACACCCTTTTGGATAACAATCACGCCAATTAAAAGGTGGAATTTCACAGAATTACAACCATTTTTCGGGCAAAAGTAACGGCTCGTACATATTCTGAAGTAAACTCTTACAGAAAGGAGAAGTCACTTGGAATACAGTACATTCGGAAGACATATCATTGCCGATCTTTGGGGAGTAGACTTCGCTAAGCTCAATGATGTTGCGTTTCTAAAGAAACATATGCATGAAGCTGCCATGGTGAGCGGTGCAACGCTGCTATCCATTGATTATCATCGATTCGACCCTCACGGAGCCACCCTTTTCGCTGTTCTTTCAGAAAGTCACCTTTCCATTCATACGTATCCGGAAAAAGGATTTGCTGCTCTAGACGGATATACGTGCGGATATACGGTGGATCCTTTAAAATCGATCCAGTATCTTTTAACTGTCTTAAATCCTGACAAAGTGAATTCAATAAAAATCACAAGGGGACAAGACGGATTAAATGTCAGCAGGCTGAAACTCCATAAAGATTAATCGTCAGCCATTCCAAATTAAATCCCATGTTCCATACTGCTTAAAAGCATAAAAAAATACAGAGAAGCCATTAGGCCGCTCTGCACTTTAAACGAGTTCGATGTTGGCGACTGCCTCGCAGTGCATCGTCTGCGGGAACATATCCACCGGCTGGATTTCTTTTGTTTTATAGCCGCCGTCTTCGAGAATTCTGAGATCACGGGCAAGAGTTGCAGGGTTACAGGAAACATACACTACCCTCTTTGGCTTCATGGAAAGAATCGTGTTGAGAAGTGCTTCATCGCACCCCTTCCTCGGCGGGTCGACTACAAGTACATCCGCGCTTACCCCGTCTTCATACCATTCAGGAATGACGACTTCAGCAGGCCCTGCTTTGAATTCAACATTATCCATATTATTTAGTACGGCATTCTGTTTTGCATCCGCGATTGCCTGCGGCACGATTTCAACGCCGAACACCTTCTTGGCTTTTTGGGCTAGGAAAAGAGAGATTGTGCCGATTCCGCAATAGGCATCGATTACGGTTTCCTCTCCTTTAAGGTCTGCGTATTCCAACGCTTTTTCATACAATACCTTTGTTTGTTCAGGGTTCACCTGATAGAAGGAGCGTGCGGAAATCGCGAACTTCACTTCTCCGATCATATCGTGAATGACTTCGTCGCCCCATAGCACATGTGTCTCGTCACCCATGATGACATTGGTTTTTTTACCGTTCACATTATGGACGATGGATTTTAACCCTTCTATGTTTGCAACAAGCTCTTTAATGATTTCTTGTTTATGCGGCAGCTCTTGTGTTCTAGTCACCAGTACCACCATGACTTCCCCCGTTGTGTATGCTGTACGGGTCATAATGTGGCGGAGCGTCCCTTTATGTTTCTTTTCATCGTAAGGACGGATTCCCAGCTTTTCGCAAGTATTTTTTACATGCTGGATCACTTCATCATTTTTTTCATATTGAATGATGCATTTATCCATGTCGATGATTTCATGACTTCTTTTCTGATAGAAGCCTGCAACAAACCTTCCGTCTTTTTCCCCGACTGGTACCTGTGCTTTGTTACGGTATCGCCAAGGCTCTTCCATGCCAAGTACTTCATGGATGGTCACGTCATGAAGCTTTCCGATCCGCTGCATCACATCCCGCACATTTTTCTCTTTTGCCTGCAGCTGGCCATCGTAGGTCATATGTTGAATCTGGCAGCCTCCGCATTCATTGTAGATCGGGCAAGGCGGCTCTTGGCGATGCGGACTTTCCTTCTTACGTTCCACCAACCGGCCAAAGCCGTAGCCTTTACTCGGTTTAACAACCTTTACCCTGCCTTCTTCCCCGGGAAGGGCATTGGGAACGAACAAAGGGTAGCCGTCCACCTTTGTCACTCCGTTGCCGTCATGTGTTAAATCTTCAAAATAGGCTTCATCTATATAATCATTCTTTTGAACAGGTGCTTTTTTACTCATAACGATCTTCCTTTTCTGCTTGCTAATTAAGACTCTACTGATTGTACCATATCAGGATGATCAAATTGAAATCCAGCTTCAAAAAAGAAAACACCGGACACTTTCCGTCTCCGATGTAGTTGTGCGTTATTCTTTTTCCAGCTGCTGTGCTAAATCATTCTCCCGGATGGCCCGGATCCCGGCATTCAAATAATGCTGGAAAATTTCAGCTTCTTCGCTGCCGCTTTCAGCCAAAGCTTCCAGCAAACATACAAAGTTATCGATTAGATGATCGGATTTCATGCCTCTGCTGATCAACACATTATTCAACCATAGTGCATAGTCGATAAAGACCTTTTCATCGCCTGCAGCAGCTGTAGTCTGAAGGTAATTAAAGTGATGGACATTGTCCTCGTAACATTTCTGCTTCCCCACTTCTCCGAATCGTTCCCCGAGTTCCGGGTACCGCTCATAGAGTTTCATTACAGCCCTGTCAATGACCGGCTTGAATTTATTTTCCATCAGTAGGCCACCACCTTAAACTTATCAATAGACGGGATGATCGATGCAAGTTCCTGATCAGGGTACTTTTTTTCAAGATCATGAATCCGCTTGTAGTCTTCGCTTTGAATCCAGGTCATGAAATGATCTTTTGTTTCCCATTCCATATGCACGGTGATTTCTCCCCGCTTCTTTTCATTTTGAAGAAGGAGGAATCGATGAAACCCTTCTGCTTCATCCACCAGACCCGACCGTGAATGATAGATTGATATGACTTCGTCCGCCTTCTCAACTGGGACGACGAATGTTGAATGAACGATATACATGAAACCTTCTCCTCCCTTGGCTTTTGCTTCCGACATGCTTTTTCCCAACTTTAACACAACGAAGTACTCAAGGAAACTAACCACTTGACTATTTATGGAAGCTTCATGTTATCACTTGAAAAAATTCAAAGAGAATTGCTAGTATAGAAAGATATTTCAGGAGAGACAAGCAGGCCATTTTGTAAAAACTTACCTCGTTTCAATGGGTACGGATAAGGAAATAGGGTATGTGCGCATTTCTTTCCTAAAATAATGACTTAAACTTAAAAAGAAGGTAGATCATATGGAACCAGACATCTTAGTAAACCTGATCCTGGTAAGCAATGTTTTTCTCGGCGTCCTTTTCACGTTAAAATCGCGTCGATGGTGGCTTCCTTATATCTTGATGGGAATCACCTTTTTAACCTTGACCTTAGGATTCGGGCTGTCACTTGTATTGAATAATCAATCGATCCTGTCCTATTTATTTGTATTTGTCGTTGGTCAGCTGATATGGGCATTTGTATTTGTCATCATTGCCCATATTCTCTCCTTCATCGTCAGAAAAGTGCCTTTCCGTCATAAACAGCAGATCGGATGGGGCTTCCTGATCGGATTCCCTTTGTCATTTTTAGTGTTTTTATTAGTCCGTTAAAAATAAAAAGGAATGCCTGCTAGTTAAAGTGTACCCTTTGTAAAGGACATTTTAAAAAAGCCTAAGCTACTTCTAAAAGATGATCTCTGTATTGAACAGGGGTCATCTTTTTTCGATTCCATTGATATCTATGGTGGTTATAGTAAGTAA
>NZ_JABMCR010000157.1 GCF_013179555.1 Bacillus haikouensis | reverse complement strand
AGGATTAATGGATAATTGTTTGATTTCTTTCTCTGTGAATGTTTTTTTACTCATGATGTTTCCCCGATTTCTACTAGTTGTCTATTTGTCATTATACAAAAAAATACCCTATAGGTAGACTTTTTTTTAGTGTCTACTCTATAGGGTACATTTTAAGCCGGGGGTAGAAGCTCTTTACTTTTAAAAATATTTACAATAGAATTCCCGTTAAGATTTGGAGAGTTTTGTATCGAGTTCTACCTCAATTGATACTTCCCTTACCGACTATTTCTACATTCACATTGGGTGTACATGGCTCTTCGTCTCAAGACCTCCAAAGGTTGTATATCTTCTCAGTTGCGATTTAACCCTTGCAATTAACTCCAAAGGATTAAACGGCTTTGTAATATAGTCATCAGCCCCTAAATTTAAGCCGATAATTTTATCCGAATCCTCTGACTTGGCAGAAAGCATAATCAACGGAATATTATTTTCTTCTCTAATCTTCATGGATATTATGATCCCTTCCATCTCAGGCATCATAATATCCATGATAATAAGATGGATCTCATAATATCTCTACTCACTTCTATGGCTTATCTTCCATTAAAAGCTTTAAATATTTGATAACCTTCATTCTCTAAATAGATTTCTATCGCATCGACAATGGCGATATCATCATCACAAACTAATATGTTCACGGATCTTCACTCCTAAATGTGATTTTCAACATTTATCACCTCTTAAACAGTTATTCTAAGAGAATCATACCAATCAAATCTTACTAAACACTTTATCCAATTCTTAAGATTTTCTTAGTGTTTGCCGCAAGTCTGTACCAATAAATCAAAGGGGCAGGGACAAAACTAATAAACCACGACATAAAGACGAACAATTTCAGTTTATGTTCTTAATACCGCTAATGATTTCCGTGCAAGACTTCGCTTTCCACGGGTAGCCCGTGAGTCTCCTCGGCAAGCCTGCGGGGTCTCACATGTCTAGCTGCAGGGCTTAGAGGCACATGTCATAAGCCAAACCGACCAAGAAGGCAAAAACCGCCCTCTAGGCCGATTCGGGATTTGCTGCGCAATTTTCATCCATCACCCCTTATGGAAAATGCATAACAGTTGCTCAATTGAATAATAATATCCAAGAGGTGAGGATATGGATGAAAAAAATGTAAAACTGACATCTTCCGAAATAGGTACCCTTTGGGGAGAGTATGTGAACGGTACAATGACGGATGTGATAAACAGGTATATGGTCTCCATTATTGAAGACGAACAAATAAAAGCCATTTTTGAGGAGGCAATTCATACATTCGGAAAACAAAAACAGCAAATTTCCAATTTTATTAAAAAAGAGGGGTTTCCTGTCCCGATTGGATTTACTGAATCTGACCTCTTTAAAGATAAACAAAGATTGTTCACGGATATATTTTGTCTGAATTATTTACATATCATGACATTGCATGGTCTTCTGGGACACAGCACTTCATTAGCTGTCTCGGTTAGGAAAGACTTGAGGGATTTTTACGATTCATGCGATGACGATGCGAAAAAGATGTATCATCAGACTATTGAGTTATTACTCGAGAAAGGAAGCTTTCAACGAGATCCTTTATTTTACCCGGCTAAAAACCCGGAATATATTTCTTCCCGTGATTTCGCCGATGGATTCTTCGGAAAGGGCAGACGTTTAGCAGCTACAGAAATCATTAGTATTTCATTCAACATAAAAAAAAGCATTATGGCTAAAACACTTTCTATCGCTTTCAGTCAAGTCGCTCAAACAAAAGAAGTAAGAAAATTTTTAATGGATTCTCAAAACACTGCTGATCAACAAATAAAAGCATTTGCAAAAATCATGCAAGCTGATAATTTACCCGTGCCGAAATCCTGGGAAACAGAAGTGACAACTTCAACAGATTCCCCATTTTCCGATAAGATAATGTTGTATCATATTGGATTTTTGTATCAAGCTGCTCAAAACTATCACGGGACAGGCCTGGCATCAGCCATGAGAACAGACCTTGTTGCAGCTTATGAAGGTACTATCTTAAAAAATCTCAGGGTTACAAAAAAATGGTTTGATTTGATGGTACAAAATAAGTGGTTAGAGCAGCCGCCTCTTGCTCCTAATAGGAATGAAATAGCGAAAGAAGTGTAGGAAAACCATTCCTCTCGATATAATAATGAATACTATTCTTGAAAAACTAATGTGGAGGATCGCCCTTCCACGGTTAGGGCAATTTTTAAGAGAAGATTATCGATGCAATAAAACATGCGGACTTTCAGTGGTTGATGTTTTATCCTTGTTTACCAGAACAGGGCTCGAAGGCAAAGAGTAAAACCGGAAAGGAAAATCCACGTGCCTCCTCTGTGATATATCTATAGAGATTAATTCACGCGCCGAGTTAGTGGATCAGACCTTTATACGGAAAGATAAAATGTGAAAACCCACGAATATCAGAGTGCTAACCGCAGTAGAGATTTTTGCCTTCGTGCCGTGTTCTTACCTTCTATTCAATCAAAGAAGAAGGAGGATCAAGACAAACTAATATAAGTTACAATCCATCCTCTCAGGGTGAAATTGTGTAAACATATCCATATTCAAAACCGGTTCCAGCGATTGATTGGAGTGCAAAACGAAGACTCCTGCGGGAGAAGCGTGTTAGGTGAGACTTGTCCAGCTCCGGCGGCTAGAGGCTCGAGACATAAGTCCTGCCATCCAAAAAGGCAAAAAGCGCCTTTATGGCTGCCCTGACTTATGCTTGTCGCCTCTGATCAGCCGCCTCCGCTTTTCAGCCCGCAGGGAGCTATTGCGACTGAGGAGGCTCACCAACCGCCCGCGGAAAGCGAAGTCTTGCACGGAAATCATTAGCGGTATTTAGTGCCATCACTGTAATACTCGTCTTTTGGCATTTTCCATCATTCAATGATTGGTAACAAAATATGTGAAGGATACTCGTTTTGATGAAGAATCGTTTGTTTTGCTTCTTTTATTTCCTTACTGGTAACCATCGTCTTCCCTGTATTCAGGTTCGTATCGTAACGGGGGAAATTGCTTGATGATATTTCCACTCTGATACAGTGTCCAGGCAGGAATACATTGCTTGTTGCCCAAAGGTCAATCTCGTATTCGTTGATGGTATCTTTCGTTGAGCCTTCCTGCTTAACGCCATCTTGATAAGTTGTCCGGACAATGCCATCTGTTAAATTGAAGGCTTTTCCATCCGGCATAACATCGACTAACTTGGCTGTGAAATCTGTATCAATAGCATCCGTTTTTGCCCAAAGCTTTACTTTAACCGGACCGGTTACCTCAAGGGGCTCAGTTAAAGGTTCAGAGGTGTAAACCAATACATCTTCTCTTGCTTCGATTTCACGCTGATCACGCGGCCCCATCGTATTAATGCCGGCAAACAAAGTGCTTCCTCCATTTGTCGGAACCGGGTTAGAAGGATCATATACAAATGTATCGTGCGGTTCACTCCCGGCTTTCTCGACGCTTAATCGGCCATTTCCATAACAAGTATTAGCCTGCCCTTCACTATGAAAATAATAGGGAGTATAGTTCGTTCGAGCCAGCGGCCATTCATATTCATTTCTCCATACATTTGTCCCCATAACAAATAGTTTAATGGGCGCTTCCTCCATAACTGAAGATGTTTTTTCTTTTAATATCGCATCAAACCAGCGGATATGCAGACTTGTTAAATCTTCCTGATAATCGATCCAGTCACCGGATGCGTGGAGTCCGAATGATCTCTCACCCAATGTTGAGCCAAAGACACCGTGCCCCCATGGACCAATAAGTAATCTTTGTCCTTTTGTTTTATTATCTAATTGGGTATAGTTTCGAATGGTTGCCTGCAAAAAATTATCATACCAGCCTGCGATATGATAGGCAGGGATGTCTACATGATCATATTTGTGTATGATGCTCATCCGTTGCTGAGCTTCTTCACTTAATTGGTTAGTGATAAAGTCATAGAAAAAACCTGCCACTCCCAAATCCTTGAGTGGAGGCCACTTTTCAATTGGCTTGTATGAATACCACTCTTCAATGTTATTATAATACCCGGCCATTTTCAGCATCATCGAAGTATATTCTTCTTTGTTTCTGGACTTTCTTTTTATTTGATCTGGAGCGATGGATTCAAGAGCCCACGTCTCAGATGAGCCTACTAAACATTTTCCTTGATCGTTAACAGCATCCGTCTGCCAATCGCTTAATGTCATAGCAGGTACGATTGCATGTAAATGCGGCGGGCGTTCGACAGCCGCAAGTAATTGTGTGAAACCATAATAGGATAATCCAAACATACCCACTTTTCCTGAAGAGAAAGGCAGTTTTGCTGCCCATTCTACTGTGTCATAGCCGTCTTCGGCTTCATGGAAAAACGGATAAAATTCGCCTTCCGATGCGAACCGGCCTCTAACGTCCTGGATAATCACCATGTATCCATTTTGCACAAGTCGATTTGTATCTAAATATCGATGAGAAAACATCGGTAAATCTTTATTATAAGGTAGACGCGTCAATAATACTGGAAATTCCCCTTCCATATCCGGCCGATAAATATCCGAATAGAGAACTGTGCCATCTCTCATAGGGCAAGGTACATTTTTCTCTAACAAGATCTCCAACGTTTTCACTCCTTAATAGAATTCTTCCTATTAAAAATCCATCCTGGTATTCAACCGGATGGATTTTCACTTCATCTATGCAGTCTGCTCTTCTGGTTTCTTCCTTACCGGCGACAGCTTGCGTTCCAGCCATGCCATTACCACATCAGCAATAATAGCCATTAATGCTGTAGGAATTGCCCCGGCCAGGATGATGGCTGTACCGTCCGTTGCATTTGTACCGCGGAGGATAATGTCTCCTAATCCCCCTGCACCAATAAAAGTACCAATTGTTGCAATTCCGATTGTAATGACCAGCGCTGTCCGCAGACCAGCCATGATCACGGATAATGCAAGGGGAAGTTCTACCATACGAAGCACCTGGAATTTCGTCATCCCCATCGCTTTTCCAGAAACCAGTAAGGTATGGTCAACATTGTTGATACCTGTATAAGTGTTTTTTATTATAGGCAAGAGCGAATAGAGAAAGAGTGCAAACACGACGGTATTCGTTCCAAGTCCCATAACCAGCATAAGAACAGCCAGCATCGCCAAAGCTGGAATTGTTTGAATAATATTAGCAAGTGACATTACCCATGGACTTAATCGATGATAACGGGAGATTAAGATACCGACCGGAATAGCCACGATTGCTGCAAACAACACTCCATATACGGACATTAAAAAGTGCCGATAGAATTGTTCCCATACATAACTTGCATTTTGCGAATAATAATACATTATGTCTTGGATCGTTTCCAATATGGACACCCCCTAGTTATTCTCAAAATATTGGTTTTCTTCCAGAAATTCTTTCGCAATGACGGACGGTTCTTTCATTTTCCCATCTGCTTCATAGTTCATTTCCTGCATTTTTTCCGTATCAATGGCACCTTCGAGCTTTTTAAGGATATCCCGAAGTTCAGGATGATCTCTTAGAACCTCGTTACGTGCCACTAATGAAGTATCATATGGCGGGAAAAATTGCTTATCATCTTCTAATACTTTTAAATCAAATGCTTTTATACGTCCATCTGTCGTATAGGCAAGTACGACATCCATTTTTCCTTTTGCTGCTGCCTGATAGACTAAACCGATCTGCATTGGATACGTTTTACCGAACTCAAATCCATATGTGTTGACAAACCCTTCATAGCCGTCTCCTTTTCTTTTCAGCCAGGCATTATCAACTCCTAATTCCAAACGCGAAACAATTGGCTTTAAATCTGAAACCGTGTTCAAATTTTCTTCTTCAGCCATTTCTCTCGTAACGGTAAATGCATATGAATTGGCAAATCCATAAGAATCAAACCATGTTTGATCGTATCGTTCCTCAAATTCACGTTGAACAACTTTAAGAGCTTTATCTGGATCTTTAACCGGCTCCATACCTAATGCTCCTGCCAAATCTGTTCCTGTATAGCGCGTGGCCGTAATGTCGACATCCTCGTTCATCATTGCTTTATGCTGGACTATCGATGAACCTAAGTTATTGACCATTTCCACTTCCACTTCTGAGTAATGTTCAATCAATTGGCGGATGATATTCCCCATAATCTGTGATTCTGATGTACTCAACGTCCCAACGGCAACTGTATCCTTAGATGGCCCGCTCAACCCGGGAAGAGAACAGCCGCTTAACAGAATAGACAGTGAGACCGTTAACACAATTATTAATCGACGTATTTTTAACACTTTTCTTGTTCCCTCCTTCCTTCCTATGCCGCTTCTTTCATCTTACGCATTCCTTTAGGCGTTACTGATTTTTCAATGCGTCCTAAAAGCAGGTCAATCAATAATGCCAGTATTGTAACCGGGATCGCCCCGGCAATAATAAATTCAGCTTGATACAACGTTAACCCGCTGAAAATGTAATCTCCAAGGCCGCCTGCTCCAATATAGGCTGCTAAGGTAGCCCAGCCGATTAAATAAACAGTTGACAGGCGAATTCCAGCCATGATAACAGGGATGGCAAGTGGTATTTCCACATAGCGGATCTGTTCCCATCCAGTCATACCCATCCCGCGTCCTGCTTCCAGTAAACTGCGTTTTACACCATTAACTCCTGTGTACGTGTTTCTCAAGATGGGTAGGACTGAATAGAAAAATAACGCAATAATGGCAGGTATTTTCCCAACACCTAAAATGGGAATGAAGAAAGCGAGGATAGCAAAACTGGGAAACGTCTGAATAACGCCCAATATTCCCATTACAAATCCTGCTCCTTTTGGGAATCGTGTTAAAACGACTCCAAGTGGTACCGCAACAATAATCCCCAACAATGCAGCAATCACTGATATATATAAGTGCTCCCACGTTTTAAAGATCATTTCACTTCCATTAGTACTTAAAAATTGTAAAAAGGTATTCATTTCATCTCCCTCCTATTCATACTTACTGTGTGGTTTCTTCCTCTCCCCAAATCGAATCGTAAACAATATCCACTAGGCTTGCTCTTGTTACGATTCCAACAAGACGATGGTCTTGATCGACAACTGCGACATATTTCATGCCTTTTTTCAAAATCTTACGAATCGTATCCCGTACCAGATTATCTTTGTTTACTGTCAACTCTGATTCGATTACATCCCCTACGAGATTGGCTTTTTTACGTTTCTGATCAATGATTTCAATGTCAATATACCCTTGAAGGATTTGGTTATCATTCACAACAAGCAGCGAATCTACACGTTGTTCCTTCATTAGTTGGATTGCTTCAGATAATGTTTTTTCAGGTGAAATGGTAATTGGTTTTGGATTCATAATCTGCTCCACCGTTTGAATGGTAGGCTTTACCTGAACAAGACGATCTTTGCCGATAAATTCTTCAACAAATTCATCAGCCGGGTTTCGCAGGATCTCATCTGGTGATCCGCATTGCACTAATTGTCCATCACGCATGATGACAATACGATCAGCCAATTTAAGCGCTTCATCCATATCATGAGTGACAAACACGATGGTTTTTCCTAATTTTTGTTGAAGTTTTTTGAACTCTTCCTGCAAGGAATCTCTTGTAATGGGATCAAGTGCACCAAATGGTTCATCCATTAAAATCAATGACTGATCCGCTGCTAATGCACGCAGCACACCAACCCTTTGCTGCTGACCTCCACTAAGCTCGTGTGGATAACGGTCCAAATACTCAGGCGTCATGTCTACTAAATCCAATAACTCTCTGGCTCTTGCACGGCGTTTATCTTCAGGCCATTTAAGTAATTTAAGAACAAGTGAAATGTTTTCCTGAATCGTCATATGCGGAAACAAACCAATTTGCTGGATTACATACCCGATTTCTCTTCTCAGCTGAACCGGATTTTTCTCAATAATATTTTCTCCATTAATATAGATACTTCCATCAGAAGGTTCAATCAAACGGTTTATCATTTTCATTGTCGTTGTTTTACCACAGCCGCTTGGTCCGATAAAACAGATGAATTCCCCTTTTTCAAATTCTAATGACAAATTATTAACCGCTTTCTTTCCTCCTTTATACTCTTTTGATACATGGTCGAATTTCAGCAAAATGCAGACACCTCCATAATATTTTTCGATCGTAAATATACATGCACTTATTTAATAGCTGCCTTTCCTAGTATAGATTAAACTTTGTAAAATAAAAAGTTTATAAAGTTTATATATTGTACAAAATTTACGTAAAATATTTATTGTACAAAGTTTATAAGGGGGTTTTCTTACGTTTCCTTGCTTTTCTTTTTCTTTCCTGCCAATTCCTCATGTTTGGTTTTATAAATAATTGTGGTACATTGTCATATGAAGTTGGCTATTGGAAGGGTGAAACCACGTGAATGAAAAACCATTATTTAAAGTGAAACAGGTTGAAGATCAATTTGCTGAAAAAATTGCAGATAATATGCGTACATTCGGAGTTTCAACTACAGTCGGGCGGGTTTTGGGAATTATTTATATGAATCGAAAACCAATGACTCTTGATGAACTTTCGGAAGCAACAGGGATGAGCAAGACCCGAATGAGTCAGGTTATGCGAGAAATGCTCGATTTTAACATTGCTGAAAAGGTTTTTGAAAAAGGAGTCCGTAAAGACTTATATAATGTCGAGCAGGACTATTACCAAACCTTTATTTCGTTGTTCACATCCAATTGGCAAAAAGTCATCAATAAAAACAAACTATTCGAGAAAAAGCTGTCTGCTGAATTATCGGACGTACTTCAAAATGACAATATTAATGAAGAAACAGAGCAAAAGATAAATGAACTGTTAAAGGAAACAAAGGAATGGCTGAATTACTACCAATGGTTAGGAAATTTAGTCGAATTCTTCGATAGCGGTGAAATATTCAAACATGTTCCTAAGCCTGGGGATTCCCAACAATAAACGGGATCATGTCTGATATATAGGAAGTACCATGCAATACCCAACAAAAAAGAGAAATGGAGTCTTTCCAATTTCTCTTTTTATTTACAAGGTTTAACTAACCAATAGTGCATTCTATTATTCTTAGTTGAACGAACGAAGACTTTCTGATTTGAAGTGTCAGTTAGTACCGGATTATAAAAGGAGGAACCATCATGAATAAAAATGTAATCGTAACATGTGCGGTAACAGGAGCAGGAGAAACGACTAATAAAAGCTCACATGTACCAGTCACCCCGGAAGAGATCGCACAATCTTCTATTGAAGCAGCTAAGGCCGGTGCCACAATCGCTCATATCCATGTGCGTGACCCAAAAACGGGTGCATTAAGTCATGACCCTGCTTTATTTAGAGAAGTCGTTGAAAGAGTACGAGAATCAGAGACAGATGTGATTCTAAATATCACAGCTGGCGGAGGCGGCGATTGGATTCCAAGCCAGGGGGATCCAACAATTGGCGGGCCTGGAACCGACATGCAAACACCAGAAGAGCGTCATGAGCCTGTAGGAGAATTATTACCTGAAATCTGTACATTAGATTGCGGAAGTCTGAATTTCGGAGATCAACTTTACGTGAGCCCGTCAGATTGGCTGCGTAAGCAAGCTCGTCTTATTCAGGAAAGCGGTGTGAAGCCTGAAATGGAATGCTTTGATACCGGCCATGTCCGCTTTGCTAAACAATTAATGGAAGAGGGTCTTATCGATGGTGATCCGATGTTCCAATTTTGCCTTGGAATTCCATGGGGAGCAGAAGCAGATGCAGAGACGATGCTGTACATGCGCGATAAACTTCCCGAAAATGCTCACTGGTCAGCATTCGGGATAGGTCGAATGCAAATGCCAATGGCTATTCAATCCATGCTTCTAGGCGGAAATGTCCGTGTAGGCTTGGAAGATAACCTTTACTTGGATAAAGGCGTTTTCGCCACAAATGCACAATTGGTTGATCGAGTTGTCACTACCATGAACGGATTAGGTGCTAAACCAATGACACCTCAAGAAGCACGTAAACACCTCGGATTAAGAAACCCTTACGGAAAGGCTGAATCATATGGAAATTAAAAAGATCGCCGTTGTTGGAACAGGTGTGATAGGGAACGGATGGATTTCCCGTTTTCTATCACAAGGCTATGATGTCGTTGCAACAGATCCGGCAGAAAATGCAGAAGCACGTATGAGAGAAAGTATAGAAAACGCATGGCCAGCCCTCGAAAAGCAGGGATTAGCTGAAGGCG
>NZ_JABMCR010000156.1:2403-10249 GCF_013179555.1 Bacillus haikouensis | reverse complement strand
ATCGATAAAGACACCAGCGATTACACCGTACGCGTCCGCCCAAGCCTGGATAATTTCATCCGTGGCAGCGTCCCCAAGCACTTCCTTGATCGCCCCGAGTAAATGTTCCCCTACTATCGGATAGTGTTCAGGCTTGACTCCCAGACTTCTGTGCTTATGAGCGATTTGCTTCACTGCAGGGAGTAGTGCCTCAAGTTGATCAATATGTTGGGCAGCTGCATAGACCGTATTCGCCAATGCGGTTTGCTGTCTTCCTTTTTTCTGATTGACATGATTAAAAATATTTAATAGCTCAGGATGAGCTGCAAACAAATTTTTATAAAATACAGATGTGATCTCTGTCCCCTTCACTTCCAAAACCGGCGCAGTAGATTTCACGATATCAATTGTTTTTTGTGATAACATAATTCAGTCACCTCTAAAGATATATTTTAAATACATCTTTAACTTACACCCCGATATCGCTTAAAGCAATATTTCAGATACTCCTTTAACAGATTAGACACAATTGCATACATTTTTTAGACACAAACTTTACGGATCAGTATAATGTAACCATAGGAAGGAAAAGGTGAACCCGTATGAAATTAACTCTTTACACCGACTATTCACTGAGAGTCCTGATCTATCTGGCTTCCAAGCCCAAGGATGAACTCTCTACTATAAAAGAAATTGCTGACGCCTACCAAATTTCAAAAAACCATCTGATGAAGGTTACGTATGAATTGGGCAAAATGGGCATCATCGAAACCATCCGCGGCAGATACGGCGGCATCAAGCTTGCCAAGGAACCTGCCGACATCAACATCGGGAAGCTCGTCCGGAAAACCGAAGAAGACTTCGAACTGGTCGAATGCTTCGGCAAAAACAACAGCTGTGTCATCACACCCGTCTGCGGCCTGAAGCATGCCCTTGCCAAAGCCCTGAACGCCTACCTTTCTGTCCTTGATGGCTACACACTCGCCGACCTCGTCACAAACCCAATGGATTACCGCATGCTTTTTCAGGAAAAGCAGCAAACAGAAAACGATTAGTCACCCCTTGTTTTATGGCAGGGGGTTTTTTTATTGGTGGACGGTGGATTGGAATTGAGTAATTAATTAGTGCTTTTGACTATTTTTGTGCCTGGTACAATGTTGATGATTTGTACCTGGTACAATGTTGATGATTTGTACCTGGCGCCATCTTGATGATTTGTACCTGGCACAATTTTGATGGTTTGTGCCTGGCACCATCTTGATGATTTGTACCTGGTACAATCTTGATGGTTTGTACCTGGTACAATCTTGATGGTTTGTGCCTGGCGCCATCTTGATGATTTGTACCTGGTACAATGTTGATGATTTGTGCCTGGCACAATTTTGATGGTTTGTGCCTGGCACAATTTTGTTGTTTTGTGCCTGGTACAATGTTGATGATTTGTACCTGGTACAATGTTGTTGTTTTGTGCCTGGTACAATGTTGATGATTTGTACCAGGTACAATTTTGATGATTTGTGCCTGGCACAATCTTGACGATTTGTACCTGGTACAATGTTGATGATTTGTGCCTGGCACAATTTTGATGGTTTGTGCCTGGCACCATCTTAATGATTTGTGCCTGGCACAATCTTGACGATTTGTACCTGGCACCAATCAGGACAAACAAACTTAAGTCCGACACAGCACACATCCGCTCGAAAATCCCTATAAAAAACCTGTGCTGCAGAAAAGAATCCGATACCCCTTCTCCTCTTTTACCCCGGCTTGTCGATACCCTTCAAGTGATTGTGAAAGAACCTTGATGAATTTACAGACGCAAAGTCGCCGTCAACGTCTATATATGTCGGTTGAAAACACTTGCAAAGCCTGGAAGCACTGATACAATTGAATTGTAATAGAACATTCTGACAAAAAGGAGAATACATATGTCCAACTTTCAAAAAAATCTTGAAAAGTACGCCAGCCTTGCCGTTCAAGTCGGTGTGAACGTCCAAAAAGGACAGACACTTGTCATCAACACGGGTATTGATGCAGCTGAATTTGTCCGTCTAGTGGTGAAAAAAGCCTATGAAGTAGGCGCGAAGCATGTTTATGTAAATTGGAACGATGATATCGTGAACCGTACGAAATACGATCTTGCTCCGGATGAAGCATTCCAGGAGTTCCCACAGTGGAAAGCCCGCGAAGTAGAGGAGCTTGCTGAAGGCGGAGCTGCATTCATGAGCATCGTATCTTCAAGCCCGGATCTTCTGAAAGGCGTCGACCCCGAACGCATTTCAAATTTCCAGAAGGTTGCCGGTAAAGCAATGTCCAAGTATCGTCAGTTCATCCAATCCGACAAAGTCAGCTGGTGTGTTCTTGCCGCTCCTTCTAAAGACTGGGCTGCAAAAGTATTCCCGGATGCTTCTGAGGATGAGCAAGTGGACCTGCTATGGGATGCCATCTTCAAAGCAGTTCGCGCTGATCAGGCAGATCCCGTTCAAGCATGGAAAGACCACGACGCAGCTCTACACAAGAAAGTGGAATACCTGAACGAAAAGAACTATCAAAAGCTTCACTACACTGCACCGGGTACAGACCTTACAATCGAGCTTCCTAAAGGTCACCTATGGGTAGGAGCAGGAAGCACAAACGAGCAAGGTACTGAATTCATGGCGAACATGCCGACGGAAGAAGTGTTCACCGTTCCATTGAAAACAGGTGTGAACGGTACGGTATCAAGTACTAAGCCATTGAGCTACGGCGGTAACGTAATCGATAATTTCACTCTTACTTTCGAAAACGGACGCATCGTCGATGTGAAGGCTGAAGAAGGCGAAGAAATCCTTAAGCGCCTTGTCGACACAGACGAAGGCGCTCACTACCTAGGTGAAATTGCTCTTGTCCCTCATAAATCACCGATCTCTCAATCAAACGTTCTTTTCTACAATACGTTATTTGACGAGAACGCATCAAACCACCTTGCGATTGGTAATGCGTATGCATTCTGTATCGAAGGCGGAAAGAAAATGAGCCAGGAAGAGCTTGATCAGAACGGCCTGAATAACAGTATCACCCACGTTGATTTCATGATCGGTTCAGACAAAATGAACATCGATGGAATCAAGGAAGACGGGTCGAACGAACCTGTATTCCGAGATGGCGGCTGGGCGTTTTAATTTCATATTTTATAAAATCCGGTAAGGTGCCGTCGAGGCTGCCTTTCCGGATTTTTTGTTGATAAGGGATAAATTATGTTTACTTTTGAGTTTTTTATGTAATTTGATGTTTTTCTGTCACCTGATATGACCGATTTTACAATTTCGTTGCCATATTGGGTATGTCCAATCTGCTTTTCTTTGAGTTTTGACCATTATTCTTTGAGTTTTATCGATTATTCTTTGAGTTTTGGGTATTATTCTATGAGAAACATGCATTATTCTATGAATTTTTAATATCATTCTCCCGTTTTTCCATTTACTTACTAAAATCAACCAAACAAAAATATGACACCACTTTACTCACCCGTCCCCATATTCCTTCGTCAATGCCACGGCAGCAAGCGTTGCTCCTGCTGCCTGTGCGTAGCTGCCAAACGCCGTGATTTGAAGGCCAGCCTCCCTTTCCCCTTTCAAAATAAAGGTTTCCCCGATTGCTTCAATCCCTGCACCGAGCGACTGAATCGTATTTCCTGCTGTTAAGAGTTTTTTAAACCTGGTACTCCCTATACTGGCTCCATAAGCTTCCAATGCAGCTCCAATTGACTGCACACTGTCACCAACCAGATCCAAGTTCAAACCTTCTATTTCTTCTCCTGAAAATTGAAGCTCTGCTGCCTTGACATTTGTCAAATTGCCGGCGGCTTGAATCCAGTCACCTGTCATCCGCAATCGCTCTCCTTCTTCACCCCCGGATAACATTTCCGCACCAATAGCCTGCAATGAATTCCCTGCAGCTTCATAACCATTTCCGATTGAAACCAGCCGGTAGCCTTCATGTTCTTCTTTTATCAAAATAGTCTCACCGATGGCAGCAATCGCTGTACCCATTACTTGAAACCACACGCCTGTCAGGAGAATAAGCTCACCTTTCACCTCCCATCATCCCTTCTCAATTGTTACATTACTGTATTCAAAACCTTCGACATCCGCCCCCCCGTATCCCCTCTATAAATAATTTGTAAATTCCAGTAAATCCATCTTGTCTATTCCGATATATCGAGCTATGATATTCTAGTTCATCTATGATTTTCAGGAGGGGGGAGAAATAGATGAGAATTCGTGATTGGGACCGTAATCTGAAGGTTCGTTTGTTTGGGGAAGCAGCGATCAACATCACATTCTGGATGTTCTTTCCGTTTCTTACAATCTATTTTACAGAGGCATTCGGAAAGCAGACGGCAGGATTATTATTGGTTCTTTCTCAAGTGTTCGCGGTTGCGGCCAACCTGATGGGAGGTTATTGCGCCGACCGTTTTGGACGGAAGACAATGATGGTGATTTCCGCATTCGGACAGGGATTTGCATTCTTAATTTTCGGCCTGGCGAGCTCGCCATGGCTTGATTCTGCAATAATCGGATTCATTTGTTTCAGTTTAGTGGGGGTATTCGGCTCGTTTTACTGGCCAGCCAGTCAGGCGATGGTCGCAGATGTGGTCGATGAGAAGGACCGCAGCCACGTGTTCGCGATTTTCTACACGTCCATCAACATAGCCGTGGTCGTCGGACCGATCCTGGGGGGCATATTCTATGTGCATTACAGATTCCAGCTGCTTTTGGCCGCTGCCATCATCTGTATGGGTCTTTCATTTCTTTTATACAAAATGACGAGAGAAACCGCGCCTGCCGATCATAGAAAGCTGCTCGTGACAGAAGGTAAAAAGAAAGTCTGGCACAGTGTCCTGAGTGATCAATTTAAGGATTACAGCGTCATTTTCAACGATAAAACGTTCTTATTATTCATTCTGGCAGGGGTCCTGGTCGGACAGACATTCATGCAGCTCGACCTGTTGATTCCGGTCTATATTAAAGATGTTATGGATCAGGCCACCCTGTTCAGTATCGGTGACTGGTCATTGACTCTGGTGAGCGAGCAGATCTTCGGGCTGATCCTATCGGAAAACGGTTTCTTGGTAGCACTCCTGACGGTTGTCATCACACGCTGGATCACCAAATTCCGCGAGAGAAATGTATTCATCCTTTCATCCGTGATTTATGCCGTGTCGATTCTCATGTTCGGCCAGTCCAGCTCCGTTTGGATCTTCATCGCGGCTATGGCCGTCTTTACATTTGCAGAGCTCATGACGGCAGGGATCCAGCAGAGCTTTGTATCTAAACTTGCACCGGATCATATGAGAGGGCAATACTTTGCGGCAGCCAGCCTTCGTTTTACAATCGCAAGGACCATTGCACCGCTGTCGATCACACTCTCGCTCTATGTCGGTTACGATTGGACGTTCATCATCCTCTCACTGCTTGCACTGATCAGCGCCGGCTTGTTCTATGTTATGTTTGAGAGGTTTGAGAAAGAAGAGCTTAAACAAGCCGTTAAAGTTAGGTAATAAAAAGGCCGTCGTGTGAACGACGGCCTTTCTAGTATTCTATTTCACTCTTACAATAAGTCGTTCAGTAAATCTCCCAGGACTCCATCATCTTCTTCTTCATCATTATAGCCTTCTGAAGAATCAAGAAGATTATCCAATTCTACATCCGCATTTACATCCAGATTTAATTGAGCACGATCTTCCTCGCGCCATCCAGACTGTTCTGCCCACTCATGCATTTCCACTTCTGTCATTCCTTGAGATTCTGCCCACATCTGGAGATCTTCCGCATGCCAATCATGTTGTTCGGCCATTACTTCAAATTCCTGGCTGGACATTAAATCACCGTCTTCAAGCTGGGCATTGAGTGTGTTAGTCAGATCCGCACTTGCCTCTTGTCCACCTGAAGCGAACGCTGCACTCCCTGCACCAAACGCTAATCCTAATGCCAGTCCTGTACTTGTGATTTTCTTTAACATGTTTCATCTCTCCTTGTTGATTCATTGTCTTACACTCTTGCTTTTCCACGTATAAAAGAAGATAAACGGCCGCATTCTCTGTTTAAAGTGGTTGTAAACAGACTGATATTCGGAACAAAAATTATTTCAGAAATCACCCGATTTTTTAATTTACAATAACGAAAAAAAATTGGGATTGGATCATTTCATTTTGATTACAAATCTTTTTTTATTTATTTTTCAGTGTAATATTCATTGCTCTAATCTGTACCCTTTGTAAAGGATATTTTAAAAAGGATACACTACTTGAAGAAGATGATCTCTGTATTGTACAGGGGTCATCCTTGTTTATTTTGGGCAATGAAAGGCTCTTTGAACTCATCTGTATATGTAATTCCCTTTGAGGTAACGGATTTTGCAAATGGATTCTTAGATAATAATTTTATATCTTTAAAAGTATTTTACTCGTACTATTCTCCAGCCCCATTTTTATTTATTTGTACATAAAAAGACCCTGTGCAGTAGACTTTTTTATTGTGTCTACTACACAGGGTACAGTTTAAGATCTCGACAGCTTTATTATTATTTTACAGTCCTAAGTTAAAACCATCCTCAGAAGACTGCATCGCATTTAGACCAAGATCAGTCGATAGACCAAGGTTGAATTCACGATTTGAATCCTCTTCATTTTCCCACTCCATGTAGTTAGCATCAGCATTTACACCAAGATTGGAAAGAAGGGAAGATTCGTGATCTTCATCAGAAGAAAGGAAGTTCAGTGCCGTGTCCGTGCCAGCTGAAAGACCAGCATTTCTATACTCTTCTTCACCGTCTTCCTTTGATTCAGCCCATAGTCCTGCATCCACATTGTTCATGATCATAGCAGCTGACTTACCATCTTCATCTTCAGTCATGGCACCAAGCATCAAGTCATTGCTTGCTTCTGTTGCCAGTTTAGAAGAATCTTCACTGTTTTCAACCATTGTCATAAGAGAAGTGTCATTCATACCTTCTACCTTTGAAGATTCACCGTCTTCACGGTCCTTAGACCCAAGTGTGAAACCATTCATTGATTCAGTACCGATCGCTGTGCTTGAAGAATCATTTTCTTCACTGTTTTCGAACTGTACCCAATCAGTAGTATCGGTCATCGCATCAGCCATCACTTCACTGTCTTCATTTGCAGCTGAAGCGTTTAGACCTGAAGCAAGGTTACCGGCAGTTTTTGACGAAGATGATTCCTCTTCGTCATTGACCATTGTTTCATTCATGATACCAGCGTCCGTCATAGCATTCACTTCCGCCGACTCATCTTCTCCCTCAACAGCTGCGTTCACATCTTGGGATGCACCTGCTTCTGTGGAAGTCATCGCAGTTTCATTTTCTTCATCCACTACTGTTTCATTCTTCACGTCAGCTTCCGTATTTGCATTCACTTCTGCTGATTCGTCTTCTCCCTCAACAGCTGCGTCCACATCTTGGGATGCACCTGCTTCTGTGGAAGTCATCGTAGTTTCATTTTCTTCATCCACTACTGTTTCATTCTTCACGTCAGCTTCCGTATCTGCATTCACTTCCGCTGATTCGTCTTCTCCTTCAACAGCTGCGTCCACATCTTGGGATGCACCTGCTTCTGTGGAAGTCATCGCAGTTTCATTTTCTTCATCCACTACTGTTTCATTCTTCACGTCAGCTTCCGTATCTGCATTCATTTCCGCTGATTCGTCTTCTCCTTCAACAGCTGCGTCCACATCTTGGGATGCACCTGCTTCTGTGGAAGTCATCGCAGTTTCATTTTCTTCATCCACTACTGTTTCATTCTTCACGTCAGCTTCCGTATCTGCATTCACTTCCGCTGATTCGTCTTCTCCTTCAACAGCTGCGT
>NZ_JABMCR010000156.1:0-2303 GCF_013179555.1 Bacillus haikouensis | reverse complement strand
GATGCACCTGCTTCTGTGGAAGTCATCGCAGTTTCATTTTCTTCATCCACTACTGTTTCATTCTTCACGTCAGCTTCCGTATCTGCATTCACTTCCGCTGATTCGTCTTCTCCTTCAACAGCTGCGTTCACATTTGAATCTGCTTCGGCACCGTTATGTGTAGAAGCTGTATCACGTTCCTCATCGACAACAGTGTCATTCATGACATCTGCATCCGTGTCAGCGTTGATATCTGATTTTGATTCATCATCTGATCCTCCGAGGTTTAACCCTTCCAGCAAGCCATCTTCTGAATCAAGAATATTAATATCTTCTGCCAATCCTCCGTCACGATCCAACAAAGAATCGTTGTCTGCCGCAAAACTGGTTTGACCTCCGAATGCTAATGCTGCTGCTAATCCACCTGTAAATGCTAATGTTCTAAATACGCTTTTTCTCATTTTAGTATTCTCTCCTTTTAAAAGTTTTTAGGTTTATATACTTTTGTAAAGAAGAGAAGTTTGAGGTGGCTGGGACGGTGGTGCGTTCAACCACTGATCATAATATAGATTTTGGTTCCCATTGAAATCGGATCGCAGGAATCTGACACGATTCGCATCGTTGTCCCACACAATCCAGTGGCTGTTCGAGATGGTCGTTGATCCGTTCATTCCACTTGTGCCCGTGGATTGGCCGGCCCCCGGCTGCATCGTGGTATTCGTCACGATCGGCTCCATTTTCTTATCAGGTATCAATGGTAGTCTGTCTTTTGTTTCGTCGGTTTTCACCTTCTTTGTTACAGGTGGTGCCGATTCAGACTCTTTGGCCGTTATGGATTTTTCTAATTTCCGGGCTTTGTTCATACTGTTTTCAGCATCTGCACTTGGCCCTGCAGATTTATCAGAAACCGTTTCGCCGGTTTTCTCATTTACATCCGCTGAAGGAATGGCATCAGCCTCTTCCTCTGCATTAACAGATGGACTTTTTCCTGCATCAGTCTCAGTTGTTCCTGTCTCCAGTTTAACAGTTGAATCTTCTGAAACCTCCGTTTCAATGACCTCTGTATCAACTTTCACATCAGGCTTTTCCGATACGTTGACTTCAAGCAAAGGCTCGTCATCAGTAAGTGGATCTGTTACAGGCTTTGTTGTGTCTTCAACCGTTTCAGTCACATTCTCCGTAGTGGTTTCCACCGTAGTTGTGACAGATTTGGTTGTATTTCGGACCGTCTTCGTCACTGACTCTGTTGTTGATTTAACGGTATCAGTTACAGGAGCGGCCGAACCCCCTGTTATATCTGTAACCGGTTCAGTTGCAGTCTCCACGGTTTCATTCACCGTGTCACTCACTTCCCGAGTCACAGAGTTTACCGTACCCGACACAGTGCCCGTTGTATTCCCTACAGTGTCAGAGACTGTATCAACCGCAGAAGAAATCACATTCTTTCGGGTTTCTTTCCCATCATCATGTGAAAGACTATCATGTGAAGACTTGTCCCCCTCCTCGTCAGGAGCGGGTTCCTTTTCTTCTACTGAAATGACCTCGTTCGCAACAGAGTCCACTTCATCTGTAACCGTAGAAAGCAATCCTCCCTCTGCTGAAGCGAAAGAAGGAATGCTGAGGATTCCCAGTAAAACGAAAGCACCTATTAGTCGTTTATGCACGTCGTCTTGTCACCTCCTTCCAAAAGAAACTAATCTCGAAGATTTTTTATTGGCTCTGTGAGTGAATTCCGTACCTGAGGACAATTCCTTTGAAATTGTGCCTGGCACCACATAAAAATCCGGCAGAAATCTCACCAAGAAAATCAACATTCCATAAAGCTAACGGAAGAGGTTTAGGTTTGGATCACTTTTTCTATAAAAAATGATTTTTTCCCGAGTAATATTTTCAGAAAAGCCCGAATCCGAAAAATTTCCTTGCAGCCCTTTAAACGAAAAAACTCAGATGTTACAATGTACAACCGTAAGAAATCTCCATCAACTCTCTACCCAAGTTAGTGAGAGGTCAAACAATATTTACTCATAGAAAGGATGTTTTCACATGCATGTAGGAAGCAAAGGATGGTACGTGGAAGAACTTAAAAAAGCAGGCGTACGCCGCTACGAGGAACGTAAAGTGGAATCATACAAGAAACACGTTCTTGCTAATTTACTAGAACGTACTAAATAATAGATAAAGAGGGACGGCCTTCGTATTAAAATGTACCCTATAGAGTAGACACTTAAAAAAAGTCTACCTATAGGGTATTTTTTTGTATAATGACAAATAGACAACTAGTAGAAATCGGGGAAACATCATGAGTAAAAAAACATTCACAGAGA
>NZ_JABMCR010000155.1 GCF_013179555.1 Bacillus haikouensis | reverse complement strand
CTTCCAATCTCGCAGAAGATTTACTCACAAGTTTTCAAGAACAATATACCCTTGCTGCCAAAATTGGTGCATCCAATGATTCTATTCTGAGTGCTGACACTATGGATACCGCGATAAAAGGAAAGGTCTCAAATATAGAAGATCGTGAGCCTCTCACTTCAATCACCTATTATGCAGTAGGCATGAGCGTCATGTTCGTTTTATACATTGCATCCAATATGGGGTCATTCGCTTATCAGGAAAAAGAAGACCATGTGTTTGACCGTATGATACTGGCGAATGTTTCAATCTGGAAATACTTTGCCAGTATTCTGCTGACCACTATTATTCTCGCTGCCCTTCAACTGGGTATCCTTTTTGGGATCTGCGCTATTTTTTACGGTGTGACGTGGCCGGATTTAGGTTCGTTTTTACTCGTGACCATTGCACTCAGTCTGGCTGTAGGCAGTATAGGTGCATTGCTCACGTCGTTGAATTATCGTGCAAACTCTGAGGAATTTTCCAACTTTTTCTCCACGGTGATTGTAACGATATTTGCCTTTGTAGGAGGAAGCTTTGGCGAAATGTTCTCATCTGACATTATGCGGAATATAGGCAATCTTACCCCGAACGGTGCGGGAATGACAGCTTATTTCAAACTATTTCAGGGCTATCCTTTATCAAGTATACAGACTGAAATTCTCATGTTGTTATTGTTCAGTATCATTATTCTCATTCTGGCTGTCTTACTATTTCCAAAGGAAGGGGGTACAGCGAAATGAAGGGAATCCTCTTTGCGAAAATGAAAATGTTCCTTCGTAATCCCTGGCTGTTTGTCATCATGACCGCTGTCTGTGTCATGTTCGCTTACTTTACAAGCCAGGGCGGAGAAAATAAGATCTCCATCCCTTATAGTGTGGTTGCAGATTCTGATCAGACGGATCTGATAGTAGAAGAGTTAACACAAGCCGAGGCCTTCCAGTTTCATGAAGTCACACAGGATAAATTGAAAGAGTTGGTGAGTGAAGGAAAGAGAGAAGGCGGACTGATCATAAAAGAAAGAGAGTTTACTATCATTATTTCTTCACGCACCGGTTCAACCTCATTACTGCAGCAAGTGGCGGGCAGAGCATATGGGGAGGTTGGCCAAAAAGAATCGTTGAAAGCATCAGCAGAATCCAAAGGCATACAAGCACAAGAAGTAGACTCATGGTATTCCGAGGCAGAATCATCGCCCGTATTTTCAATAAAGCAATCATCATTCAAAGGCAGTGATACGTTTGTGTATGATCCTAAACTGCAATCACTCTTTGGCTTTTCGCTGTTCTTCGTCATCTATACGATTGCTTATAATGTGGCATCCATTCTCTATGAAAAGAGGGAAGGCGTATGGGACCGGATGATTCTTTCACCGATACGCAAATGGGAAATGTATGCCGGAAACCTGATATACAGCTTTATACTCGGTTATATTCAGCTGGCATTGATTTTTTTCGTCTTCCGCTATATAACGGAAGTGAAATTCTACGGTGGATTTTATATCGTTTTACTTCTGCTGATTCCTTATGTATTTGCCATAGTGGCCCTTTCAATGCTGATCACTGGACTTGTTAAAAAAGTACAGCATTTCAATGCAGTCATCCCGATCGTTGCGGTGAGCATGGCAATGATCGGAGGTGCTTACTGGCCGCTTGAAATCGTTGAGTCGGAGGTGCTTTTGGCATTGTCTAAAGTAGTGCCGCTCACTTATGGAATGGAAGCATTAAAGGGAGCGACCATCAATGGGTGGGGAATGGAGCAATTGATGCTGCCTGTTTCAATCCTAGTACTAATGGGAGTTCTCATGATGGGAATCGGAATTAATTTCATGGAAAAACGGCATATTTAGTTGGCTTTTCATTTTGAAGAGCGAAAAAAGAACAGGCACCTGCTGAGGGAGCCTGTTCTTTACCTTTATTAATGGCATTCACTCATTAGCCGCTTTCTTCCGCATTTCTTCTCGTTTCGGCCAGCTTTCCACTCCTTTTAAGCCAGGAATATCGTCTGCGTAGAATACAGGGTCCAATCCTTGCCTGCGCTGTTCCATATAGTTGTCAAGCGCCTTAAAAGCAATAGGGGCAAGAATCCCGATGGCAATCAAGTTTGTAATGGCCATGAGAGCCATTGAGAAATCTGCCAGACTCCATACGATATCCAGGCTTGCCACAGAACCGAATACGACCATTCCTAATGCAATGAAGCGGTAAACAAGCAGACCAGTTTTACTCTTACTGATAAATGGAAGGTTGGCCTCACCGTAGTAATAGCTTCCAATGATTGAACTGAAAGCGAATGTAAAGATCGCGATGGCAAGGAAGATACCTGCCCATGATTGGAAATGTTCTGACATTGCAGCTTGAGAAAGTTCAATACCCGTGACTCCCGAAGAGTAAGCATCGGAGGTCAGGATGATAAATGCCGTTGCAGAACATACAAGCAGGGTATCGAAGAATACACCCAGTGCTTGAATGAAACCTTGTTTTACCGGGTGGGACACAGAGGCTGTCGCTGCGGCATTAGGCGCACTACCCATACCGGCCTCATTTGAGAACAGACCGCGTTTCACGCCGTTCATGATGGCAGCGCCGATACCTCCCCCGACTACCTGTTCAAACCCGAACGCACTTTTGAAAATGAGCGCGAACACTTGCGGCATTTCAGTAATATTCGTGATGACCACAAATAGTGCCAGAATGATATAGAAACCTGCCATTACCGGCACAATTGCGGATGAGAAGTTGGCAATACGCTTAACCCCGCCAAAAATCACCAGTGCGGTTAATCCGGCCAGTACAATTCCAATTAATAGTGTGTTAATACCGAAAGAATTATTGAATGCAACAGAAATGGTATTACTTTGGACAGCATTGAATGTTGTACCGAAAGATAGCAGGATCGTGACTGCAAAAATCGAACTCATCCAGCGTTTCCCTAATTGTTTCTCCATGTAGTAGCCGGGACCGCCTTTGAAACCAACCTTATCTTTCACTTTATAAATTTGGGCAAGCGTACTTTCCACAAAGGCACTGGCTCCTCCAAGTACCGCTACAATCCACATCCAAAAGACAGCTCCAGGGCCTCCAAGTGCTAAGGCAATGGCTACTCCAGCTAAATTACCTGTACCAATTCGAGTCCCTGCTCCAATAAAGAATGCTTGAAGAGATGAAATCTGCTTCTCACCTTCTGCCTTCTGAACATCTTTATCGCCTAGTAATCGGAACATTTCCCCAATATGACGGATTTGGACGAATTTCGAACCGATCGTAAAGTATATCCCTAAAATTATCAGTAAACCGATTAAGATATAACCCCATAAATATGAATTTGCTTCGCTGACTAAGTTGTTTAAAATCTCCATAATAACCCCCTCGAAAATTTGAATCGGTTACGGTTGTTATTATCTGAAAATTAGGAACAGAAGTCAAGTAATTATCTGAATATTAAATTTTTACCAGTCGACTATTTAGGGTTTCGAAATATGTTGTCATAGTAAATAAGGGTTTATAAAGATTTCAATCAGGTAAGGAAGGGGGGACGAATTGATAGGAAACTATTCTGGAATAGTTAAAAAAAGAATAAAAAGTAATGATTTTTTAAAATAAAAATGCCACAGATATTTTCTATGGCATCGGAAAGGCTTTTTCATATTTTGATGAAGAAAGTGTAATTAATAATCTGCCGAGGGATTAGTAGTAGTTCCAGTAGCTTAAAACAAATAATAGTACTCCTGTAATCATGGAAATGCCAAATAGCATAAATAAGAAATCAAGTATTCCGTCTACAAAAACCTTCCTGCGGCTTTCCCACTTATAATTCCTTACTTCTTTTCGATAATAAGCTGAACGACTCATCCCTGTACCTCCAATCTTCACATTCATAACCATTCCATAAATAAAGATATTCTCGGAAAAACAAGAAAATCCTGCATATATGTGAAAAAATTGTCGTATCGTGGGAACGTAAAACAAGAGGCCGAATGCATTCGGCCTCTTGGATCGTGCATCGAACCATCTATCTCGTTTCGTTTTCTGAGATCTGACTAAGAGCGCCGCCAGCGCTTTGATCAGATTTCTGTTGTACTGCTAGATCTCCCAGTGCAAGCATTCCGACAAGGTTACCGTTTTCCACTACCGGAAGGCGGCGTACCTGATGCTGTGACATTAATGACGCAGCTTCTTCAGCGGAAGCATCCGGTGAAATCGTCACAACGTTTTGGGTCATAACCTGAGACGCAGTATCCTGAGTACCATTCGTCAGTCCGCGAGTGGCAATGTCACGATCTGTTACCATACCGACCACTTGTCCGTTATCCACTACAGGTACAGAACCAACATTCTTCGATTGCATTTTAGAGGCAACATTTTGTAAAGAATCCTGATTAGATGCAGCTTCAACATTTGTCGACATAATATCGCGTACTTTCATTTAAATTCCCCCTCAATTGTTGTGGCAGTACAATCTTTATTATTTGAAGATTTGTCTGCAATATTCTTAAGATTGGAAGGAAGTTAATTGAAAAAGATGGGTATATGAATAGTTGAAAATAAATTCACTGAAAGATGAATTCGAAGCGGTTTAGGTTGAAGAAGTATAAGGAATCCCTGAATATCCGGGATTCCTATTTAGAAATAAACATCTGCGTCCAATAGGTGCCGTATGAACCGCCCTTCGCGTATCCCGCTCCGATATAGGTGTAGGTGTCATTGAGTATGTTTTTACGATGACCGGGACTGTTCATCCATTCTTTTACAACTTGTTCCGGGCTTGTTTGTCCTACTGCAATATTTTCACCTGCGGAACTGTACTGTACATTAAACCTCTTCATCATATCGAAAGGTGAGCCGTATTGAGGGCTTTTGTGGGCGAAATAACCTGTATCTCTCATATCCCGGGATTTATAGCGTGCCACCCTGGACAGCTGCCAGTCTAATTGAAGAGGAGCAAGTCCGGCTTTCTGTCTTTCCTGGTTTGTAAGATCGATCACTTGCCTTTCGAAGGACTTTACAGATTCCATGGTCGGAATACGGATTTCCTGGCTCGGATAAATTAAGTCCGGATTTTGTATATGCGGGTTTGCTTCAATGATTTCGGATAATCCGATTCGAAACTTTTTGGAAATTCCCCAAAGAGTATCCCCTTTCTTAACGTAATAAGTTTGTGCTGCTTGAGCAGTATTGATTCCATTTAGACCAAGGGCAAGGGACATTATAACCAAGAGTATCGCTAATTTTTTTTTCATACGTTTAAATTGTGTAATTCAAAGTCAAATATTCTTCTAAAAAAACAAAAAATAGGATTATTGTTTCATTTATGGGGAATAGGAAAACCATCTACAATAAAGTGAAACCTTTTTTTATTTCATACGTACAAATAGGTAACGAATTTAATCGAAGAGGTGAATAACGTGGTAAAGGAGAACGATCGCTTTAAAAAGGTGATAACCAGTTTATCGAAAGTCGGCGTCAATATCTCTAAAACAAAGTCCAGACGGGAGATACTTCATTCACTAAAGCAATATCAGCCATTACCTAAGACGTTAACACAGGATTCATAAGCGGTAAGTAAGGCATATTTCTCTTTTTTTCACGATATAATAATACATAGTGAAAAGGAGGGAATTGGATGGAGAGAGTGTTGTTTGATGTCCAAACACTAAAGGAAATCAGAAAGAGGGCAGATGAAATTTCATACCGCTGCATGAGTGGGACTCAGCCAGCTGATCCTCACAATGTCAACTTGGCATTGGATCAGGTTTCCCGGGCATTATCCATGTTTGCAGAAATGGAAATCCACCGCATGCAAAACACGCATATCGCGTGTGATGGACAAAGCTATATTAATGGCCGTCTGCGGTTAGCGTACCGATCAATCCTTCAAAGCCCTCAAAAAGACTCGAACACAGCTTAATAAAGAGGTTGACCCAAGAATAACGAAAGTCTAAAGGTTTGAATCATCAGACGATTGGCTCATTAAGGACTGATCCTTTAAGGGTGATCAATTCATCTTTTTGGGTCAGCCTCTTTTTTTATCGTAAGGATATTAATGTAAAGTTAGGTGACGTTATGACTATTATCTATCCAAAGATATTATTGGTTTGTAATGGAAAAGCAGGTCAGGGAGAATTGGAAACTCAATTGATGGAAGTAACCCCGCCCCTTTTGGATATTTGTGATACACTGACTGTGCATAAAACGAAAGAGAAAGGCGATGCAGAAAAGATCTGCAGGGACATCGGACATGAAAAAGACCTGGTCATCATCATGGGCGGGGACGGGACCGTTCATGAAGCGGTTAATGGCTTAGCCCGCCTTTCATCGAAACCCAGTGTCGCAGTCCTTCCCGGGGGAACCTGTAACGACTTTGCTCGTTCCCTGAATATTCCGATGAATTTGAGACAAGCCGTCGCAGCCATCACAGACTCAACCCGGGAAAAGGATATAGATATCGTCAAAGCAGGCGACCGTTATTTCAGTAATTTCTGGGGAACTGGTCTGGTTTCCAAAACAAGTGATAATATTGATGGGGGATCCAAGAATGTACTCGGCAAGCTCAGTTATTATATCAGTGCCTTTCAGTCCATTCAGGATCCACCTCTGTTGACGGCAGTCATTTCAGCTAATGGGAAGGTGTACAGAGAACAAGTCGTAATGCTGCTTGCGGCGAATGGACGTTCAATTGGCACAAACCCGCTGCCTGCCTGCATCGAACTTGATGATGGATTAATCGATATATATATGGTGAAAAAAACAGGATTTCCCTTATTGAAGGAATTCTTCATGATAAGAAGCACAGGAGAAGTCAACGACCCGTCAAATGATATCATCCATATACAGACTTCGGAGGCCATGATTCATATAGAGGAAAATGAGAAAGTGGATATGGACGGAGAACTTTACGAAGAACAGAATAATACGTTGGCAGTGTTGAAGCACCATCTGCGGTTTATTGTAGGTGAGAATGAATAAAAAAACAGAGAGTATTGGTATGGTCCTCCAATACTCTCTGTTTTTATAAGACGGGTGAACTAAATCTAGACCCTCGAGGTCATTAGTCAAACCCCCCAAAAAGGCAAAGAGCGCCTTTCCGGGGGTTTCGTCTTATGCATGTCGGGTCTGATCGACCCGCCTCCGCTTTTAGTTTACACTGTATGTTTTTTCTTTCTAATGACGAGGTAGATAATGTAAGCCAGTAGTAGGATTCCGCCCGCTGTGAGTGTCAGCATGGTGAAGTTTTCTTCGATAAACGGTTTTGCCTTTGCGCCAAGGGCTAATATGATCGCTCCTTCAAGAAAGAAGCGGATGCCTCGTCCGATAATCGACCAAATGACGAGTACTCGGATTTTAACTCCGGAAACACCGGCAAAGATGGTGAAAATCTTATATGGGACGGGTGTAAGTCCAGCAATAAGCAGGGCCATGGGACCGTATTTCATAAAATACTCTTCTACCTTCTGAATCCTTTCTTCAGAGAATAGGTATACCAGTATAGGACGTCCAAGTTTTTTACCGATCCACCAGCCGAATAACGCACCGATGACTGATGCAACTGTGGTATATAAAGCATATAGCAATGCATTTTCAGGATTGGCTATTGCAAGCGGGATTAATAGGACATCTGGTGGAATAGGAAAGAAAGATGAATCTGCAAAGGATACAAGAATCAGTCCCCAAACCCCATAATCGAGCAGCCAGGCTTCAAAAGAGTGAAGTAGTTCAGACATAAGAGTTCTCCTTTATTATCAAGCAATTATTGTCAAACGTCTTGTCGATTTTTCATAACTTAAGAAAGTATATCATTTTTTAAGGAGAGCGTCATGAATTATCTGGTTGCCATATAGCAACCGAGAAAATAAAGGAGGAGAAGGCTTGGAACGACTGGCTGCGGGAGTCATAGTTTTAATGTTTTTGCTGGTTCTGCCAATGACCGGTTTTGCCTGTAAATGTGTGGAGAAAAGTCCGGAACTGTTGTTTGAAGAGGCGGATGCAGTATTTAAAGGAAGTGTGGTTGATGCAAATGAATATTCGACAATGGCTGCCGTAAATGTAATGGAGATTTGGAAAGGGACAAACAAAGACGGTGTCTATGTTTACACCGATAGTTCATCCTGCAGCTATCGTTTTGAAGTGGATCGGGAGTACATTTTTTACGCTGGAAAAGAGAAGGGGAAGTTTGTGGTTACAACATGCACTGGTACTTTTGCGTTGGGTGAGAGAAGTGAAGAAAGGTCCCTGGGTAAAGGGATGCCCCCTTCTGAACACGTCACTCTCAAAATAACGGAAGAAGAAGTGACGGAAAAGAAATGGGGCGTGATTGGTTTCATTGTTTTGGGAGTAGGATGTCTATTTCTAATACTCTTAAGTGTTGAAAAAAGGATGAAAAAAAGATAAGTCATTTCTCGGGAAATAGTGACAGGATTTTTGACTTTTCTACATTTCGTCCGGTGATTCGATACCTAACAAGTTCAGTCCTTGTGACAATAGCGACGCTGCAGCGGAGACGAGGGCTAACCGGGAATCCTGCGCGGGATCAAGGTTAATGATCTTTGTATTTCCATAGTAGCTGTTAAACGATTTTGCGAGGTCCAGCAGATACTTTGCCAAGATGGAAGGTGCGTGGCTCTTCCATGCTCTTTCCACTGTCTCAGGAAATAGCCGAAGCTGTTTGATCACTTCCCAGCTGGCTGAATCTTCAAGCCCGTCAAATGCATAGGATGAGGGTGTGCCGGCTTTTCTCAGGATTGATTGGGCTCTCGCATGCGTGTATTGAAGATAGGGTCCCGTTTCCCCTTCGAAGGTAAGCATGTGTTCAAGGGAAAACTCTATATCGTTTAATCGGTCATTTTTCAAATCATGGAATATGACCGCTCCGACTCCCACATCCCGGGCAACAGCTTCCGCTTCTTTAAGGTTTGGGTTTTTCTTTTTGATATTTTCACTTGCCATCGCCACCGCTTCGGCAAGCACTTCTTCCAGTAAAATGACGCGCCCTTTACGTGTCGACATTTTCTTTCCATCCTTAAGGTAAAGGCCAAAAGGGATGTGCTTCATGCTTGTTGCCCATTCAAATCCCAACTTCTCGAGTACACCCTTAACTTGTTTGAAATGGACGGTCTGCTCCTGGCCGACAACGTATAGAGCTTCATCGAAAGAGTATACACGCTGACGATAAAGGGCGGCTGCCAAGTCTCTTGTTGCATAAAGGGTTGCACCATCTGTCTTTTTGATTAAACAAGGAGGGAGGGTTTCATCCTCCAGCCACACAACCTGGGCACCTTGTGAGATTTCAAGGAGCTCCTGCTTCTGAAGCAGTTCTACAATCTCTTCCATTTTGTCATTAAAGAAAGCCTCGCCGTTATAGGAATCGAAATTCACTCCGAGGAGGGTATAAATGGTTTTAAATGCTTCAAGTGATTCACTTTTAAACCATTTCCATAATCCGGTTATTTCTTCATCGCCATCTTCGAGAAGTTTGAATGCTTTACGGCCTTCTTCTTCAAGGGAGGGATCCTGAACAGCCTCTTCATGAAACCTTTTATAAAGGGTAAATAATTCGGCAATCGGGTTTTCTTTTACCTTCTCCTCATCCCCCCACTTTTTAAAGGCGACAATCAGTTTCCCGAACTGCGTCCCCCAATCCCCGATATAGTTTATTTTGACGGTTTCATACCCGCATTTTTCTGCTAAATTGGCAATTGCGTTTCCGATTACAGTGGAGCGGAGATGCCCCATGGAGAAAGGTTTAGCGATATTTGGAGAAGACATATCCAGCACAACCGTTTTACCCTTTCCAAATGAATGGGTCCCGTACTGATCTCCTTGTGCCAGTATGGAAGAGACAATCTCCTTGCCGGCAAGCTTGGAATCAAATCGTATATTGACATACGGACCCACTGCCTCCACATTTGTAAACAGGGGGGAGCACAGTGTACCGGCTAAGTCAGCTGCAATTTCGCCGGGTGCTTTTTTCCATTCCCCGGCCAGCTTGAAACAAGGGAAAGCAAGATCTCCTAAATGAGTGTGCTTAGGTGTTTCAATTAACGTATAAATATCTTCCTCCGTCCAGGATGAAAGGATCTGGGACTTTATTTCTTTTGCTAAAGCAGATTTTAAATCCATCGTTGCCACCTCCAAATAAAATAAAAAAACCCGTCTCTATTACATATAGAGACGAGTTTTGTTCTCGCGGTACCACTCTTTTTTCCCGAAGGCGCTCAAAGGTTAACGGTGCAAACCGGTCTTTCACTACTGGTTTCGGGAAAGACTTCTCAGAAGTGCGCTTCATTCCGGGTTTCACACCAGGCT
>NZ_JABMCR010000154.1 GCF_013179555.1 Bacillus haikouensis | reverse complement strand
AAAGAATGAGAAGGGACAACCCGTTTCCATTTACGGATTGCGCCAGACGAATCGCGATATATTCGAAAAAGCCCGTCTTACTCGTCACCGTAACGATAAGCATCATTGAAAATAATAAAGCGATGGTCTTCCAATCGATATAGGTGAATAAAGCCTTTTCAATTGGGAACGCACCAATCAATAGCATGGCTGAACCTCCGGCCATTGCCGCAAGCACCCGGTTCCATTTCTCAGTAATCAAAAGAATGTATACAAGTACGAAAACGATAAGAACGAGAGTCGGTGACATAATCAAGCTCCTTCTGCCCGAAGTCGAGTTTCAATATAAGTCTATGATGCTTGACCATAAAAAATTTCTAGTCTTTTTTTACAGTTCTGCGAATATGCTTGTACTAGTAGAAATTAAATATGGGAGGCAGAAAGGGGAGAGCAATCATCGAAGCGAAAAAAATCGGAGGGGCCGTACTTTACGGCACTTTAACCATTTTTCTAATAGCAGTTGTGGCAAGTATTGTATTTTCATTAATGCTTCGGTTTACAGAGCTTACTGAAAGTTCGATTTCGTTATTTGTCACAATCATATCATTTTTGGCATTATTTATCGGGGGATTCATGTCCGGTGGAAAAGGAAAGATGAAAGGCTGGATGCTTGGGGGTTCTACCGGACTGATTTATACTGTCATCGTTTTTTTGTTTCAATATTTAGGATACGACAGCTTCTTTTCACTCGAACAGCTGGTATACCATGGCTGCTATATAGTAACGGCAATGATGGGCGGTATACTTGGAGTCAATTTGAGCGGCGGACCTTCAAGGGAGTAAAATCCGTTGAAATTGAAACACTGAATATAAAAAAAGGCTGCTCCTTTGCGCATGACACGCAGGAGCAGCCTTTTTCAGTTGAGATGAGTTTATACGTTTACTACTTCTCTGATTGCATTGCGATCATATGTAAGTCGGCTTCCGTCTCCGCAAAGGATGACTATTTTGCCTTCTTCAATGGCATCAATCGTTCCATGTAAACCGCCGATCGTTATAATTCGATCACCTTTGGCCAGTTCACTTTGCATTTTCGTAACAGCTTTTTGACGTTTTTGCTGCGGACGAATAAGCAAAAAGTAGAAAAGCACGAACATAAGTATCAACGGTAAAATTGTACCTAAACTATCCATTCATTTCCCCTCCTTTCAATACTCAGATAAAGATTACTATTAGCTTAGAAGTTTTTCGCATCTGGTCGGTTAAAGCCATATTGCTCGAAAAATTCTTCTCTGAAGTCCCCCAGTCGATCTTCTCGAATCGCTTGTCTGACCTGCTCCATTAATTTTAACAGAAAATGAAGATTATGATAAGTCGTAAGGCGTATTCCGAAGGTTTCATCGCATTTTATGAGGTGACGAATATATGCACGACTGTAATTCTTACAAGTATAGCAGTCGCATTTTTCATCAATCGGTCTGAAATCCCTTGCGTATTTCGCGTTTTTAACGACCAGACGCCCTTCACTCGTCATTAATGTACCGTTACGTGCAATCCGTGTCGGTAGCACACAGTCAAACATATCAATCCCTCTGACCGAACCGTCTATAAGTGAGTCAGGAGAACCCACTCCCATCAGGTAACGGGGTTTATCCGCCGGCAGATGCGGGGTAGTAAAATCGAGCACGCGATTCATGACGTCTTTCGGCTCTCCTACTGAAAGCCCTCCGACAGCATAGCCTGGGAAGTCAAGGGAAACAAGGTCACGGGCACTTTGTTTACGGAGCTCTTCATACTCCCCTCCCTGCACAATCCCGAACAGCCCCTGATCCTGCGGCCGCTGATGAGCGGCAAGACAGCGCTCAGCCCATCTTGATGTTCTCTCGACTGAGCTCTTCATATAATCATACTCAGCAGGATAAGGCGGGCATTCATCGAATGCCATCATAATATCGGAACCGAGAGCATTTTGAATGTCCATTGCTTTTTCCGGACTCAGGAATAATTTATCACCGTTTAAATGGTGACGGAAATGTACCCCTTCTTCCTCGATCTTACGAAGCTTGCTCAAGCTGAAGACCTGGAACCCTCCAGAATCCGTGAGAATGGCACGGTCCCAATTCATAAATTTATGAAGGCCGCCAGCTTCCCTGATGATTTCATGACCGGGACGGAGCCACAAATGATAAGTGTTGCTCAGAATGATTCCCGCATCCATTGATTTCAGATCTTCAGGGGACATCGTTTTAACGGTGGCAAGTGTTCCTACCGGCATAAAGGCTGGTGTATCAAAAGAACCGTGCGGTGTGTGCACACGTCCAAGTCTCGCTCCGGTCTGTTTACAAGTTTTGATTAATTCATATTTTATTGCAGTCAAGGTGGTGATTCTCCTTCCGAATTAGGTAAAGCCCCAGGTTACTTTATGAACATTGCATCGCCAAAGCTAAAGAATCTATACTGTTCATTAACCGCCGTTTCATAGGCATGCAAAACGTTTTCCCTTCCGGCAAGTGCGCTGACAAGCATGATCAGCGTTGATTTCGGAAGATGGAAATTCGTGATAAGTCCATCAATCCCTTTAAATTCATATCCTGGATATATAAAGATATTGGTCCATCCATTTTCTTCAACGAATTCCCCATGTTTCGAAGCAATCGTTTCTAATGTACGTGTCGATGTAGTCCCGACAGTGATAATTCGTCCGCCGTTTCCTTTGACTTCATTCAACAGTCGTGCAGTGCCTTCTGAAACTTGATAGAACTCAGCATGCATATCATGTTCTTCAATATTATCCACAGATACCGGTCTGAACGTTCCAAGCCCGACATGGAGTGTGATAAAGGCAATATGTACTCCTTTATGCTTCAGTTCCTCAAGAAGCTCTTCTGTAAAGTGAAGTCCTGCCGTCGGTGCCGCAGCGGAACCCCTTTCTCTGGCAAAAACGGTCTGATATCTGTCCTGCTCGTCCAGACGCTCACGGATATAAGGGGGCAGCGGCATTTCTCCAAGCTCATCCAATACTTCATAGAAAATACCTTCATATTGGAATTCAAGTATTCTTCCGCCATGATCTTTCAAACCGATACATGTCGCTTTCAGTTTCCCGTCACCAAATACGATCTCCGTTCCAACCCTGACACGCTTTGCAGGCTTGACGAGAGTCTCCCACTGATCTCCGTCTTCCTGTTTCAACAAAAGCACTTCAATGTTCGCGCCTGTACCCTGCTTCTGCCCAAAGAGACGTGCAGGCAAAACCCGGGTATCATTTAATACCAGACAATCCCCTTCATTGAGGAATTCCACGATATTCTTAAATCGGTAATGTTCAATTGATCCCCGTTCTTTATCCAATACCATCAATCTGCTTTCGGATCGATGCTCAAGAGGTGTCTGAGCGATCAATTCCTCAGGCAGATGAAAATCAAAATCTTCTACATTCACTTCATGTCACCCAGCTTTTCAATCTCACAAATGAGGTCTATTTAAATCGTCCAATGATATAAAACACAAGTGAAAGTATAACACTTAACAAAATAGAAGTCATAAGTGGAAAATAAAATGTTGTATTTTCTTTTTTAATTACGATATCACCAGGGAGTTTCCCAATCTTAATAAATTGCATCAGAAAGCCGATGATCAGGATGATTCCGCCAATGATCATCAGCAGCTTCGGAATTCCTGTCACTTCGCGGGCACCTCCAGTTGAAAGTGTTCATAAACGAGATGGGTGACTATTCGTCCCCTTGGTGTGCGCTGCAGGAAGCCGATCTGCATTAAATAAGGTTCGTACACATCTTCAATTGTATGTGATTCTTCCCCGATACTTGCTGCAATCGTATCCAGCCCGACAGGACCGCCCCTGAAACGTTCGATGATCCCCCGCAGAAGCTTATGATCAATATGATCCAGACCGAGCCTATCGACTTGAAGGAGCTCCAGCGCTTCCCTTGAAACCTGTGAGGTGATATCTCCATTTCCTTTCACCTGTGCAAAATCCCTGACTCTGCGAAGCAGTCTGTTCGCTATACGCGGAGTGCCCCTTGAACGCCTTGCAAGTTCTTCAGAAGCGGACGCTTCAATCTCGGTTTGCAAAATCGCCGCCGTTCTCTGAACAATTTCATTTAATTGCTCTTCATTATAATATTCCAATCGGCACAAAACTCCAAACCTGTCCCGGAGCGGTGCTGAAAGAGCACCTGCACGGGTCGTGGCTCCGACTAGCGTGAAAGGCGGAAGATCCAAACGAACGGAGCGGGCACTCGGTCCATTCCCTATTACGATATCGAGGCAGAAATCTTCCATCGCCGGATATAATACCTCCTCGATTGCCCGCGGGAGACGGTGAATTTCATCTATAAACAGTACATCCCCGGGCTCAAGTGCTGTCAGGACCGCTGCAAGATCACCGGGCCTTTCGATTGCAGGTCCCGAAGTCGTGCGTAGATTGACGCCCATCTCATTGGCTATGACAGCTGCAAGGGTGGTCTTCCCCAGTCCCGGAGGACCATAGAGTAGAACGTGATCCAACGTTTCCTGACGCATTTTCGCTGCTTCGATGAATACTTCGAGATTGTGTTTCACCTTGTCCTGACCGATATACTGCTTTATCGTCCGGGGTCTCAACGAAAACTCAAAGGAATCCTCGTTTATTTCAGATTCGCCTGATACAATCCTTTCTTCCATTCAGCCTTCCTCCTTTCTCCAGTTCTTTTATTTCAAGAGCAATTGAAGTGCTTTACGGATGATTTCATCCGCTGATAAGCCTTCTCCTTTTAATTTTGGCGTCACTTTCTTGATTTCCCTGTCCGAATAGCCAAGAGCTTTTAGAGCAAGTATCCCCTCTTCAAATGCCTCATCTTTGCCGGCTGTCCCTGATGCCGCTTCATCCTGTTCATTAAAGAGATTGGGGAAGTAATCCGGAACCACATCCTGAAGTTTGCCTTTCAGATCGAGTATCATCTGGCGTGCCGTTTTCTTCCCTACCCCGGGGAATTTCGTCAGAAAGCTTTCATTTTCTTCCTCGATCGCTGATATGACCTGTTGCGGGGCCCCGGATGCCAATATCGCCAAAGCCCCTTTTGGACCGATCCCTGATACATTCAATAGTTTCATGAACAATAATTTTTCTTCCAAAGCAAGAAACCCATAAAGGGCAATGAGATCTTCCCTCACATGCTGGTATGTAAAAATCTGTATTTCCTGATTTTGATATTTTGAATAGATGAATGGATTTGCCGCATTAAGCTGATAGCCGATCCCATTGTTTTCTACCACTACATACTCAGGACCTACTTGAGCAACAGTCCCTTTTATATATTCATACATCGAATTCTCTCCCTGTCTATGTAAATACTCATTGTATCATAATTATGACCATAAAGGCGGAAAATACCGGTCATTAGAGAAACACCTGTTCTTATTTTATCAGAAATTCTCCGAATGTGAATCGTATGTGTAGTAATTTTTCAGGATGCTTCATCCTGATTGGTAAATATTATTAAATTGATGAAATTTACCTGAAACCCTGCTTTTTTCTGGGAAAGAACAAAAACAACCAGAATCATGTCATTCTGGTTGTTTTCCTAATATATGCCTTCTCCATATGCCGGTATTTCTTTTCACTCAAGTACTGAATACGGTTTAAAGCTTTCCAATACCTCTTCAAACTTCTGTTTGGACTTTACTGGGATTCCTTTCAGCAAGGTCTCATGACTATTGCTTTCAAGCTTCTCCATATCAATCTGAAAGAAAGATTGAATGATTTCCGCTTGACCGGGCTTTCCGTTAAAAATTGACAGAACCCCATTTTCAGATACGCCGAAGTAGCCGTTTGTCTTTAACAGAGGTGAAATATCATCCACTTGTTTCTGGAAGATGACCTCTTCCTCCGTCATATCAATAAGCTGCCATTCAGCATATGCCGCCCAGAAATCTTCCATACTCCAGATTGTTTCCTGAACAACCTCTTCACTGATTTCCCCATCCAGGTACACTCTCTCCAATTTCACCGTAACAGTATGAGCCGATGCCACATCTACAGGGAGATCCCCAGTCTCTGTCAGTCGGACGTTATCACGGTCGGCAGCCTGTTTCTCTTCCGTATAAAAGAACGTAAAGTAAAAAGCACCCAGCAGCAGCATTACCATAAACACGATTCGAATCTTCATCGTCATCGTGATCACCTCATACTAATTTTGTGTCATTCTTCAATCATTAGTGTGACCAAACTCTGCTAAGAATATCCAGTGCCATTCAATTTATTTCGAGTTTCCCCATCTAAACAAAAAAAGATCACCAAAAGAGGCTAGACTCTTTTAGTGACCCTTTATTATCAATCATTATTCTTTATCGCCTTGAACATATTATCAATATCCAGGTTGATTCCTTCAAAAGGACCGCCATCTCGCAGGTCATTATCGATATTCCTGACGCGGCTGAATGTTCCTTCATCGGTGACAACCTTAACGGAGCGGCCGTTAAGATATGGTTTTACAGCTTTCTTGATGTTTGCTTTTGTTTCCTCTTCTTTCTCGGTGTTGTGATCTTGGAGTTCGACCGCTATCAGGACGTCGGTACCATAAGCAACTGCGCGAACATCGCTTACGTTTTCAACATTCCCGGTGACGTCCCCGATTTTCTCAGCCAGGTCACCTTCATAAGCGGTATAGTATGATCTGTTAGCTTTTCTGGTATTATCATCTAAATGCCCATGATAATTCGCGTCACCATGACTTGCACGCCCGTCCTGTTCAAAAAAGTTCTTGTCATGATCCGCAAGGGGAGCAGATGGATTTCTCGGATTTCCATTATCGTCTTTGACTTGAAGATATTCACGCTTCCTTTGACGAATATCCTGTCCTTCCCTGCCGACAGAATGGTCATACATCTCCGTCAGAGGTCCATCCCTCTCGTCCCGGTTATCTCCACCGTGGCCTTCATTTGAATAATATCCCAGGGGCTCGTAGGAATCTGTATACTTATTCTGAGCTTCTTCTTCTCCTGTATTACAGGCTGCCAGACTCAACGTCATTACGGCCGTCAATGGTACCATGAATAAACGTTTATTCAATGGTGCTTCCTCCTTCAACCCGCTGATTGAGCATAATTCCTGCTCACCATTAGGTTGTGAAAGAGCAGCTGTCTTCATTCCTTCAAGTAGTTGGATACTTCTCCTACATTATGGGTTAAGATTCGATTCACTTCCTGATGCAGCTCTTGAGAGAATTGCATCCTCTGTGGAAATTGGTGGATAGTTAAATCGATGAGATAATTCCATGCCCTCTGTTTATAATGGTAATCTTCCCTGATGAACCTGTTCAATTCCCTGAAAACATCAGTCGGATAAAGTAAACCCATGTAAAACGCCAGTTGATTTTGATATTTTTGATACGCTCCCAATTGTTTCAAGTCATTAAGCGACCAATCGATAAAAGGGAGAATGCGATTACAGAATTGCAGGTCATCCATTAAAGGCGAAGACAGAGCAATCAAATCGAAATCAATTAAATACACATTGTTGTTTTTGCCCCGTAAAAAATTATGATGTGCTACATCACCATGTGTGATGCAGAAAGGCATTTCAGAATGGTCAAGTTTCTCCAACTGTTCAACTGCGCGTTTTCCCCATTGCAGATACGTATACAAATAATATGGCTGAATGAACGGTTGAAGTAAGGGCAAGTTATTTTCAAAAAGACTCAAACGTTTCTTCCATTTCTTCATCCACTTGTACTTAGGAAGTTCCTCCAGCCACTTACCTTGTATTTTACCAGTGAATGCATGAAATCTTTTCAGTACAGATAATACATCCATCCTGTCTTGAGTATTGCTATAGTTTATGGGTTCACTGGTTTCCAGCCACATGGTCAATCCGATTGGATAGCCTTCAAATATAAGTATTTCCCTTTGATGGATTGGGTGGAATGGCAGGACGTGAGGAAAATTCTTCTGTAATAATGTTTTTATCAATGTTTCTTGCATGATGAATCTGTTTTGACTGGGAAATTTTTTTACAAACCACTTCATTCCATTACTGTATAACACCCATTTTCCTTCTTTTAATTTAGTTAGGGATGCGGAATAATCGTGTAATTTATGTTTCAAAAAAGAAAGGAGACGATACGTATAATCGTCTCCTCTCGGATGAAAATCAACCGTCAAGATCGTCATCTTGGAAGTTTGGCATTGCAAAGGCTCCAGGTCCGAACATCCCTTGTTCCATCCGCATTCCCGGACCCATCATTCCTTGCCCCTGTCCGTACGGCATTCCTTGAGGCATTTGCTGTGGCGTCTTAGGGCCGCCGCAGCCGCAGTCTTCTTGATCACTTGCTCCCATCACGCCGGACGGTTGACCCATCGGGCTTTGCGCTCCCATCACGCCGGATGGATAACCCATTGGGCTTTGCGCTCCCATCACACCGGATGGATAACCCATCGGGCTTTGCGCTCCCATCACACCGGATGGATAACCCATTGGGCTTTGCGCTCCCATCACACCGGATGGATAGCCCATTGGGCTTTGCGCTCCCATCACACCGGATGGATGACCCATTGGGCTTTGCGCTCCCATCACACCGGATGGGTGACCCATCGGACTTTGCGCTCCCATCACACCGGATGGGTGACCCATCGGACTTTGCGCTCCCATCACACCGGATGGATAACCCATTGGGCTTTGCGCTCCCATCACACCGGATGGATGACCCATCGGCCATTGTCCTGAAGATGGCGATTCTTCCATGGCTCCTTGAACCTGCCCTTGAGGCCACATTGGTTGACCATGCATGCCTCCCGGGAATCCGGATCCTGGCATAACGGGAGATACCGGATAGCAATTGTCATTCGGCATCCATTGACCCTGAGCAGACTGGGAAGGCATTTGTACAGAAGGATAATCTTCTTCTTCATCAGAAATTCCCATCACGCCGGATGGATGACCCATTGGGCTTTGTGCTCCCATCACGTCAGATGGATGCCCCATCGGACTTTGCGCTCCCATGACACCGGATGGATGACCCATCGGGCTTTGCGCTCCCATCACGCCGGACGGTTGACCCATCGGGCTTTGCGCTCCCATCACGCCGGACGGTTGACCCATCGGGCTTTGCGCTCCCATCACGTCAGATGGATACCCCATTGGGCTTTGTGCTCCCATCACGCCGGACGGTTGACCCATCGGGCTTTGCGCTCCCATCACGTCAGATGGATACCCCATCGGGCTTTGTGCTCCCATCACGCCGGACGGTTGACCCATCGGGCTTTGCGCTCCCATCACGTCAGATGGATACCCCATTGGGCTTTGTGCTCCCATCACGCCGGACGGTTGACCCATCGGGTTTTGTGCTCCCATCACGTCAGATGGATACCCCATTGGGCTTTGCGCTCCCATCACGCCGGACGGTTGACCCATCGGGCTTTGGTTTGGCATGAATGGCATCATGGACGATTCATCATCATCATATCCCATTCCATGCATCATCGGCATTTGCTGCATTCCAGGCATCATCGAAGCGCCTTGAACCTGACCACCATAGCCCATCGGCATTCCATAACCTGGATGCATACCCCCATGTGAACCTCCAAAACCTGAACCTGGCATTAATGGTGACACAGGTACGCAATTATACGGGTTGAAATTCATAGGTTGATTGTACCCTCCTTGTTGTTGTGGTTGAGCCGGCATTTGTAAGCTTTCTTCTTCGTCATGAATTCCTTTTACATTGTTTTGCTTAGGCTTCTCAGCTTTTTGTTCTTTCTTATCTTTGGTTTTTGGAAGAATATTGGAAGGTTTAGGCGGCATTTTAGGCTGTTCTTTCATCTTTGGTTGAGTTTTTGGCTGAGGTTTTGGCTGCGGTTTGGGCTGCTGGACCGGTTTCTGTATCGGTTGCTGCATAGGTTTCTGCATAGGTTTCTGCATGGGTTGCTGCATTTGCATATTCGCCATGTTCATCATGTAATAGTTATTGATATCAATTTCCGGGACGACCGGCTTCGGCATCTTCGGAGTAAACGGTTTTTGTGCTTTCTTTGGCTGTTCAGCAGCAGGCTGTGTGATCGGTTTCTGCTCTTTAAAAGGATGCTCAGCCTTAGGCATCTCTTTCATCGGCATTTCCTTCTTTGGAGCCTCTTTAGATCCGAATTTTATCTGGGTTTCTTTTTTTACGGATCCACCTGAAGCCGGAACTTTGATTTTCATTCCCGGCATAATCATATCAGGGTTTGACAGTTGGGCATTCATTTGCTTTAACTCTTCGAAATTCACACCATATTTCTTGGCGATTTTCCAAAGAGTGTCCCCTTTTTGAACAATATGGATTTTCACTCTTTTTCCCTCCTCAGGCATAAGTCTATATATCCTATGACTAGATAGGCAAATTGCTAATCATCTACATAAAAACTTATGAATCGGCGGGGGAAAATATACCAGATAGTAAGCTGCATATAC
>NZ_JABMCR010000153.1 GCF_013179555.1 Bacillus haikouensis | reverse complement strand
AAAACGTGGAAAAAACATATCAGAAGAGGAAGCGATGAATTACGTTTTTGGGTGTACCATTTTTAATGATATAACCGCAAGAGACCTAACTAGGGATGACCCGCAATACACAAGGGGGAAAGGATTTGATACATTCGGCCCAATAGGTCCCCATATTGTAACGGGTCTTGATCCATCCAATTTGCAAATTACAACAAAGCTAAATGATAAAATTGTGCAGGATGGTAATACACGTGAAATGACGTTAAAAATCCCATATTTAATTAGTTGGTTATCACAAATTATGACATTAGAACCTGGGGATGTTTTAGCAACGGGTTCCCCTTCTGGCAGCTGTACAATGCGATCTGGTGACACTGTCGAAATCGAAGTAAGCGGTATTGGAAAACTGCAAAATTATGTACGATGATCGTTCCTTAAATTGTGTTTAGGGATCAGAACAATATTGTCATGAATGAAAGGTTTATTGCTTTTGCAGCCAGGTAAAGTGAAGAACTTTCATCTATCACTTAAAGCAAATAGACACAAAAAAGTAAGCGTTTTCACATAAAAGTGTGGAGGACAAAATGTTTTTTATTAGCGTATATGAAAAATGTTTAACTAAATGTTAGATAGTGGATTATAGAACTCATTATGTGAAGGGAGAGAATCATTATGGGTGAAAAGAAACCTGAGGAAAAAAAGAGTTTGTTTAAAAAGATTATGGAAATGAATTTATTTACGAAAATCATGATTGGTTTTGCCTTGGGTATTATAGCAGGCCTTATACTCCAAGAAAAAGCGGCAATGTTTGCATTCTTAGGTACTATTTTAACGAATTTACTAGAGATGATCGTTGCCCCTTTAATTTTCTGTGTGATTGTAGGTGCTATCGCAAATATAGGTAAGGGGAATAAGGTTGGCCGAATTGGCTTGAAAACTGTCATGTGGTTCTTAGGAACAACGTTATTTGCGATACTTATTGGTTTATTCTTTGCTAATCTGCTGAATGTGGGGACTGGGGTAACGATTCCAGCACCGGGTGATGCAGCGGAAGTAACCAAATCTGCTGAAGAATTTTCTGTAATAGATACAATCGTGAATATTGTTCCAGTTAGTATTTTTGAAGCTCTGGCAGAAAACAATTTACTTTCAATTATCTTTTTTGCGCTTCTACTTGGTTTTTCGATCCTCGCATTGGGCGAAAGCGGAAAAAAAGTACGAGATTTTTTCAATACAGGGCAAAATTTGATGTCGAGATTAACAGAAATTGTTTTAAAATTTACTCCGATTGGAGTATTTGGTTTAATGGCAGATGTTGTGGGAAGTACTGGTTTAGATATACTTTTCCCTTATGCTAAAGCAATTATCGCACTTTTCCTTGCTTGTATTTTATTTTTAGTAATTGTACAGGCAGGAATTTTAGTAGGAGGGGTTGTAAAAATATCCCCAATAAGATTTTTACGAGAAATGAAAGATGCAATGGCTTTCGCTTTTGCAACCTGTTCCAGTGTTGCAACTCTACCTTTAACTTTAAAAGCCACTTTAAGATTAGGAGCAGATGAAGATACTACAAACTTTGCTGTGCCTTTAGGGGCAGTTATAAATATGAACGGCACAGCCATTTATCAGGCGGTTTCTGTTATTTTTGTCGCTCAAATTTATGGTGTAGAACTTTCTATAGCAACTCAATTAATGGTAATGCTTACCGCGACATTAGCATCTATAGGTACTGCTGGTATTCCTGGATCTGGATTGATTATGTCTGTCATTGTACTCGAGGCTGCAGGTTTACCATTGGCAGGTATAGCATTATTAGCTGGTATCGATCGTATTATGAATATGGGCAGAATTGTACCGAATATTGTTGGAGACGCTGCAACTGCCTTACTAGTTTCTAAATCTGAAGGTACTTTAAAAGTTAATAACAATTTAGAAGAAAATAAAGCTGCTGGCTGACAATTAAGGTTAAATATGTAAGTTTCTACGATGAAGAGCTCCAAGGTAATTGTTTGATTCTCGAACAGAATGAGCTGACTCAGTTATTGCTGACCTTAAGTACTTGTTTCCATTCCTGATTTTAGGAGATTCCGTTTTCCAGCACTTTCATTACACCCAGGAACCTAACCTGCCCATGAACACATTCGAGGCGCATCAGGAAATTGTTTCTTTCTATCTGTTCCAAGTACCGCAAGCATTTGTTCAGCCATTCTTGTTGCGATTCCCTAAAATGGAGTCTAAACGATTCAATCTCATCTTAATAATCAATTATCCTATCAGCCACCTTCTGATCAAGCATAATGTTCAAAAAGAAAGTTACCCTATGATGACTCAAACGATGCCATTCAACTCACAGTAGAACGTTACAAAATCCTAATTCAACCAGCCGTTGATAGGCTATGCTATGGTCCTGTGCTATTTTTGAGTCAACAGGGCGCTCTGTTCAATAACACCACCCCCTTGTTAAATCAAGGGGACCAGTCAGGAAGCAAACAAGTTATAAATTGTATAATTACCAGTTTTCAAGAGCATTTCCCAATCCAGAGAAATGCTCTTTTTGTTATTTTGAGATATATAAATAGTGCAATTCAATAAACAACAAATAAAAAATAATAAATATTTATTGAAAATCGATAAATTATATGGTAAATTTCTAAATGAAAACAAATTAGTGAGGTGTTATGTATGAAACGAGGATCAACATTCTTCTTGAGAACAGCTGTTATTCTTATGGGAATTCCTGTTCTTGCTTTGTGTATTTTTGGGTTGCCGCAGGTAATGAAAGAAGCCATTGGGCATATACAACCGGGCGCGGAGCTTGCTTATATGATTATCGGTGTAGTAACCGTGATGTATGTATCGGCCATTCCTTTTTACTTTGCGTTATATCAGGCATTAATGCTGCTGCGTTATATCGACAAGAGTCAGGCGTTCACGGAGCTCTCCGTTATATCTCTCCGCAAGATCAAAATCTGTGCCCTCATCATCAGTGGTTTGTATGCGGTGGTGCTTCCATTCATCTTTATCATAGCGCAATGGGATGATGCACCTGGGCTAGTGCTTATCGGAATGGTCATTGTCGGTGCTTCATTAGTCATTGCCGTATTTGCTGCAGTTCTCGAAAGACTTTTACAAGAAGCAATTACTATAAAATCAGAAAATGATTTAACGGTCTGAGGTGAATGAAATGGCAATTATAATCCATATTGATGTGATGCTGGCTAAAAGGAAAATGAGTGTAACAGAACTCTCGGAGAAAGTTGGAATCACGATGGCTAATCTTTCTATATTGAAAAATGGGAAGGCGAAAGCGATCAGGCTATCAACTTTAGAGGCTATTTGTAAAGCATTGGAGTGCCAGCCTGGAGATATTCTGGAATACCAAAGTGATGACGAAGGTTAAAGCAGGACATTTACACCTGGACGAAATCTTTAATTTTATTATTAAGGGAGTACAGGTATGAGCAGCGAACCGATTATCAGCTTGAAAAATGTGTCTAAGCGGATTGGGCGAAACACCATCATCGAGGATCTTTCATTCGATGTACCAAAAGGAGAAATTTTCGGTTTCCTCGGTCCAAATGGTGCCGGAAAAACAACCAGACTCCGCATGATCGTTGGTCTTATGTTGATCAGTAATTATAGAAAAGAGGGTGGGACAAAAGTGTTTTGGTCTAAGTAAAACCCGAACTGATTTGCCTTCTTACAGGCAAATCAGTTCGGGTTTTTATTTTGTTTAATGTACATTTAGATTTTTGCTCTTTCCAGCGGTTGATTGGAGTGCAAGACGAAGACTCCTGCAGCTAGACAAGTGAGAACCCGCAGGCTTGCCGAGGAGACTCACGGGCTACCCGCGGAAAGCGAAATCTTGCACGGAAATCATTAGCGGTATTAAGAACATACACTGAAATTGTTCGTCTTTATGTCGCGGTTTATTCGTTTTGTCCCTGCCCCTTTTTAGTTTTTGTAAGCAAGGCAGCGGTATCAAGAATGACAAGTTTCAATAAAGCAGCAAATCGAATAGACAGTTTGCTGAAACTTTACATCTTTTCATATCGAAATCGTTGAGTTTTCCAATATAAACCATTAGTATGAGACTGTATAAAAAACTCAAACACACGAGAGGGGATAAGATGAGAAAAAATTTAATAGGTATATGTTTTTTGTTCATTTGCAGTTTTACGATAGTAGCAGGTTGTTCGGAAAAGGAAACGAAGGAACCCACATCAGCGGATAGTGACGTGAAAACAAATAAAGAAGCCTCAACAACTCCTGAAAAGGGTTCATTTGAAGATATCCCGCATGGCGAGATAACTGAGTGGGATAGTGCAGAATTGAGATCCCGGGGATTTAAGTCGCAAGAACTGAGTGACAGTCCTGGTTTGGATTATTATCATCTGACGGAGGTGTCAAACGGAACCATTGCGTTTGGTGGAAACTATGGGTATAAGTTTTATAACCGGGGTAAAGGAACGTATTTACCTGATATGCTACAGCTGTTCCATGCAGATCCCGTTCATGTTTCTGAGGATACCATGTACTACTTGGATAAGGAATCAAAGGACCTCCATAAATTGAATATGAAATCAGGGGAGAAGTCAAAGTTACTTACACTCGAGTCAGCAGCTGGCATTGAGAAGCAAGACGGGATCCTTTACCTATATGGCAATAATAAGTCCATTGCATATGATGAAACGACTCAGAAAAAGGTATGGGAAACCGACCTTAACGGGGATATCGGAATCTTTGTCGAGATGGTTTTGACAGAGGATAAAATCGTATACTTTGGTCAGGATGCATTAGCAGCAATTGATCGGGAAACTGGTGAACAGTTATGGTTGGAAGAAGGATTCTACAGTGATATAGCGTTAAAAGATAATACGGTATACGCAATGAAAGAGTCAGAAGGTACAATCGCCAGTATGGATGAGTCTGCCATCGATATTTTTGCTCTGGAAGATGGGAATATTGAAAGCCAAACGAAAATCGCCGCCACACCGAAACTAACGAAAATAGATCATCAATTCACATCCGATATTTACAAAGATCACCTTATTTTATACGGAAATAATGCTGTTCTTTCCTATAATTTGAGTAAGGAAAAATGGGCATGGTACCTGACAGCAGGCGGAGATTTACATCAAACCACTGATGAACAGCTCAATAATCCGAATGAAATACATGCCAATATGATCGGGGATCAGCTTTATATCACAAATCGTGTTGACGACAAATCATTTATCTCGGTCGTTGACCCATTAACAGGGAAAGCACTTAACAAATACCAATTAGAACATGAGATTGCCGGACCATATAAAGATGGAGACGACCATTTCATCTATGTTCCGCCTACAAATGAAATAATGATGTTAAAGTAAATACAATGGAACAGCCGCAAAATGTTACAGAGTGCGGCTGTTTTTGTATGAGAAGTGTATTTATCTTGTTGCCACATGCCATTAAGCTGAGAATGGAAGGAGGGGTATAAAAATGTTTTCAGATGTAGAACAAAAATTAAAGAAAAAAAATAAATTGTTGTTCTCTCGTGATAGTCTTTGCCTGCAAGAGTTAATAAAGTTAATTCAATTACAAACTCATCGAACTCTTGTCATGTGGGCATTGGATTGTGCGAAAATGCCGTTAAATCAATTTGAGGCTAAGTACCCCAATGAACGAAGACCCAGAACTTGTTTAGAACTTTGTGAGGATTGGGCAAGGGGCAAAATAAAAATGCCTAAAGCAAAACAGGCTATATTAGGTTCACATGCAGTGGCAAAAGAAATTGATGATAGCGAGCACGGTGCTTTGTGCCAAGCAATTGGTCACGCTGGAGCTACTGTACATGTAGAAACGCATGCTTTAGGACTGCCTATTTATGAATTGAGTGCAATTGTACGAAAATACGGAGCAGAAAACTTTACAGAACCAGTCAGTGAAAAGATAGATTATTATTATACCCGTTTGCAATATTGGCAAGAAAATACAGATAAACTTGAACTTGAATGGGCAAATTTTTTGGTAGACAAAACTAAGCCTAATAAGGAAAAGTTATTGAGTGAACGCAAGTTAAAGAAATAAAATTGATGATCGAACTTCATAATATAGTATGAACTAATAATTTTGAATGAGGCTAACATATAACGGGGGCAATAACAGAAGATCAATCGTCGATCTCCGGCTATTGCCCCCTTCTTCAATTATTGGATTTAATCCCTCATATATTCCTCCACCAATTCATAACACCGATCCTTCGTCGACTCATACAAAGAGATGTACCACGCCACATTTTCAAACGTTCCACCTTCATACTTCAGTCGTTCTTTCTCAGCTTTTTCTTCCTTTTCTTTGATCCACTTCACTTGTTCAGACTTTAACTCCGCCATGACCTCTGGAGAGAGCTCTTTTTTCAGCAGGGAATAGATTTCATTCAAGGCATCGTCATATTTTTCATATGAGACACCGTAATAGTTTTTCATCGCGTTGGTGACACCTTTATCGGAGTCCTTTTTATATGGCAGGGCATCGAGTTCTTTTTGGATGTTGTCCAATTTTTCTAAGTAGGTTTGTTTTCCTTCTGCTTTTGTGACCGTATCATCCTGCCCTTCACTTTCAGGGCTGCTACTTTCAGTGGAAGTCTCCTTCGATTGATCCTTCTCGTTTTCATCGGATTCCGTTGTGCTGTCCACAGATGAATCATCCGTTTGTAAAGAATCCTCCTTGTTTGCAGAGGTCGCATCGGATTCCGACTGATTTGCGGCATCCCCATCAGATGATTGATTACAGGCGGACATTCCCACGAGTAACAAAGCGGACAAAATCGTTACGACGAACATGTTCCTTCTCTTCATTGTTACAGCTCCAATCCTTTGTTTAAAATGCAGTACTTGGATTATTTTAACATATCCATGTCCACGTGCTCGAATAATCAGAAATTAATACCAATTAATGATAAAGTTGAAAGAAATATTATTAAACCTGGATTGGGCTTTTAATGAAATTTTATATAATTCTAAAAGTCTCAAACTCAACGAAGCTCCCAGGATAATGGTTGAGCAAAATCAAGATCGAATGCATCAACATTCTGGAGTATTAAGTTAACGCTCAGGCTAGTTGAATTAACCCTTCAATCAGTAATTGACATTATACCCCTTTAGTGTAAAATTACACTAAATAATCAGTTGAGGAGGTTACATTTTGAAGAAATATAATAAGCCAATAATAATTGCGTTGATTTGTTTTGTTGTTGTTGGAATCCCAATGTTTATCTATGATGCATTTCACGGAAACTTTATAAGGGATTATTTAATGGAAAAACAAGTCAAAGAATACTTGACGGGGAATGGCTACACAGAAGAAGGTATTTTATCAATTGAAGCAGAATACAATATGAAATTTAATACAAATAGAATTAAAGGTACATTTGCTTATGTTGTTTTTAAAGATGAACCTAAAGAAAAATATGTGTATGTGCAATGGAGAGAGACAGGAAAAGTACAGCAAGAATGCAGTTATTACAGTGAAGATACAGGGGCGTTTGAAGCAAAATATACCCAAACAAGAAAGCATATGATTAAAAACTGTTATTAAATCATAGGTGGCGTTTGCTGAAAAAGCTGCACCCCTTTGTTCAAGTAAAGTTGTAGTAAGGTTGAAGAAGGTTTTAAAGAGTTGCCGTAAAAAATAAATTCAAAAGCATTCTAAGCTCAAATATAAAAATATTATTAATAATAGGGGTTGTTTATTAATGAAAAGAATATGTAATCAATGTCAAACTGAAATGATAGATGATTATAAGGTGACTGTTGAGGCTGATATTTCCGGACTTAAAATTAGTCAAAAAGGGAAAGGGTTTTTCAATAACGTATCGGCAAAACCTAAAGCATCTGTATGTCCCAATTGCGGTTATGTCGCTCTATACATTGATGATTTTAAAAAATTCCAACAGTAAATATGTTTGAAGTAACGGGGGCAATAACTGAAGATCATCAAATTGATCAGGCTATTGCCCTTATTCAATTATTGAGCAATTTAATAGATAAGTTATGGTAAATAAGGATTTTCCTAATGTAGTTGATAAAAGAGCATGGTTGGAAAGCGGGGAGTTAGATGGTAAGGAGAGAACTTATATCAGAAATAGCAAATAGAATCTTGAGTATAGAAACATGCCATCCAATTAGGGTAGGAGTCAGTGGAATAACTTCATCTGGCAAAACAACGCTTGCTGATGAGCTTAAGGAAGAACTTCAAAGTAGAAAAGTGAATGTGATTAGGACTAGCATAGATCATTTTCATAATCCAAGAGTTATCCGATACAGACAAGGGAAGGAATCTGCGAGTGGTTATTAAGAGGATGCTCATGATTACAATTCCTTTAAGCAGAAACTATTAATACCTTTAGGTCCAGGGGGGGACCTCCATTATCAAACAAGTTCTTTAGATTTAGCAAAGGACGAGTATGTGAACCCGGAAATAAAAATAGCAAATAAGGATTCAATTTTTATCATTGATGGAACTTTTTTATTTAAAAAGGATTTAAGTGACCTGTACGATTTTGAAATATTTGTTAAAACGGACTTTGCGTTAGCCAGAAAAAGAGGAGCCAAAAGAGAAGAACGGGCATTTGGAAGTTATGAAAAAGCTGAAGTAATGTTCCTGAAAAGGTATCACGCTGCATCAAAACTATATGTAGAACAACACTCACCTCAACTTAATGCAGATGTAGTCATTAATAATAATGATTTAGATAACCCATATTTTGTTTGAAAGAAATATCTTTTTTCTAGTAAACGGGGCAATAACTGAAGATCAGGCCGAAATCTCCGGTTATTGCCTTCTTCAATAACCAGGCAGTTTAGTGAAAAAGGTAAATTGAGTAAGAGTAAGCCTCAACAATCATTGTAGCTACCGAACACAAATGTAGAATAAAATTATATGATTTCATTTACTGTTTATTAGTTTGTTATCCTTCAGAACTTGTATAATCAATATGATTCTCTCTTACCTCATCAGGAAGGACAATGGATTCGACTTCGTTGAAATTTGAATAAGTTTCTTTGATTGTTTGAATAGTTTCTATAAGATTATGACCTTCATCAACTGTCATTTCCAAATCAGTAGTGATAATAGTGTTTACTAGTCTGAGAGTTTCTTTATCGATAAATACGTTGTAGGTTAGTGAGTTTGTAACGAGATTATCTACAAACTGTGAAGAATATAATGCCGGTAAAGTGATGTCCAATAAGTATTCAGTAAAACTTTTAAAGTTGTTTCCAGAACCTGAAAGCGTTAAAACATACTGTTCGTCCTTTTCTTCCATTTGTATCTTATCAGAATGTGACTCCAACCATTTAAGCTCATATATTATACTAAGATGCTTTCTAGTAGCTTCCAAAGAAGGACGAATCCCTGCTCCTGTGCCCTTGGTCCACCTAGACAGAACATCGGTTGCATATACATCACCTTCAAGGAGATATAATTCTCCTTTAAAGTTCTGATAACCGTCACTAAAACTAATGTGGGTCGTTTGATATAAAGCTTCCGGTTTTTTTATATAATCCATCTTAATGGTGGACGTATCCTTTGAAGGGGATGCGTCAGCATTTTTTTCAGCGTAAGTAGTATCCTGTTGAACTTCAATTACTGAACGAAAGCTGTTTACCTGCTCCATAGCCTTTATGGAAGCCCCTATAACATCTTTTGGAGCCTTTGGTTTGTTTGAACAAGCAGTGGCTGCAAATGATAATGTAAAAGTACATAAAAACAGAAATAGTAGTTTCTTCATTTTTCCCCCTATAGAGTATGACTACTTATTAGGTTACATTTGTACAATATATGATTCAATGGTAATGGAAAATATTTATTAAAAAAGGTTAAAAATAGAAGCAGGATTAGAAGAAGGATTAACGCTATTTATCTTGAAATTATTGGACTAACTTTGCAGATTAATTGAACAATTCAAAACTTATATAATCAGCTTTCCGTCAAATTAATAAAGTGGGGTTAAAGAAATGTGTAGATTGATTTATGTAACGGGAGGGGTTTTGTGTTCTGGGTAAAGTTTAGCTTACTAGCGATAATTGTTTTTGTGATTATCTCCACAGTGAAATTTCTTTTAAGAAAGATTTTTAAAGTGGAGAAAGTTAAAAGAAAATTTTTTTCCTATAATCATATAAATGATTCCCATCGCAAAGTTGATAAATGGATGAGGACCTTTACTGGAATCACTTTAATGATTTTAGCGATTCTGGTGATAAACTATAAAGATTTATCCTACTTATACTTAATTGGAGTTATCACGTTATTGACTTTGGACTATGCCATAAGGGCATTTTTTGAAATGGCATATAGCGAACATCCTAAACAAGCTATATTGACGCTTGCCGAAATGTTTCTGATGTTACTCGCCATCTTAATTGTTTTTAAATATTGGATTGCATAGTACTTATCAACC
>NZ_JABMCR010000152.1 GCF_013179555.1 Bacillus haikouensis | reverse complement strand
GTGAATGGCGTATCATTTCAGGTGGAGAAGGGGGAGATCTTCGGTTTGCTTGGTCCGAACGGGGCGGGGAAGACGACGACAATCGAGATGCTTGTCGGTCTCCGGAAGCCTGACGAGGGAACGGCGAGTTTAGCGGGACATGATGTGAAGAAACAGGTGAACAAGGTAAAAGAAGTGATTGGGGTTCAGCTTCAGTCGACTTCTCTTTTTGAATTATTGAAGGTGGAGGAGATCCTCCATCTATATGCGAGTTTCTATCCGAGTCATGTTGATATCGGACGGCTGATCGAGGATATGCTGTTGACTGAGAAGCGGAACGACCGGATCAAAGGGCTGTCCGGCGGGCAGAAGCAGCGGCTCGCGATTGCGCTTGCACTGATCCATGGTCCGGATATTGTGTTTCTGGATGAACCGACGACGGGGCTTGATCCGCAGGCGAGACGGACTCTCTGGGACATCGTGCTGCGTTTAAAGGAGCAGGGCAAGACAGTGATCCTCTCGACTCATTATATGGACGAAGCCCACGTACTCTGCGACCGCATCGGCATCATGGATCAAGGGGAGCTGATTGCACTCGACACGCCGGCGAATCTCGTCAAGACCTTGCAGTCGACGAGCACAGTGGAATTTCATCTGGACAACCCGCCTGAGCAGGATTGGTTCATGAAAATGGAAGGCGTCGAGGAAGCGGCAGTCAAGGACACGTTTGTCCAGCTCTATACGGATGACCTGCAACTTGCCCTGACATCACTCATTGCGGTGTCAGCCGAGCACGGTCTCAAAATCGGGGACCTGCAGACGCGCCAGGCAACACTTGAGGATGTATTCATCCATATGACAGGAAGGAGGCTGCGTGAATCATGAGAGCTTATTGGCAGTTGACACTGGCTCAATTAAGGATTTTTGCAAGGAATAAACAAGTCCTGTTCTTCACGCTGCTCTTCCCGGTCATCCTGATGGTGGCCCTTGGATCCTTTGTCGGCGGCGAGACGTCACTTTCGCTTACTGCAGGGGTCGTCGACCGGGACGGGACCGATGCATCGAAGGACTTGAAGGATTTATTTTATGAAAATGAGGGCATTGAAACAAAAGATTATAAATCAGTGAAAGCAGGTAAGGAAGCCGTCGAAAGCGGGGATGTTCAGCTTCTGATTGAAATCCCGGAAGGATATGGAACGAGTCTCGAGGAGAGGGACGCGGCATTCACCGTTCCGGTCTACTACAACGAAAAGAACCTGACCACCGCAGAACTTGGGCTCACGGCTGTGAACGGGATCATCGATCAATACAGCAAGGACCTTGTCGACTACCAGCCGCTGGTGACGATTGAAAAAGTGGGAATCGAGGCGCTTAACATCCGCTATATCGACTTCCTTGTACCAGGCATCGTCGCGATGATGATCATGAGCAACAACATGAACGGGGTCGCCGGCCAGATCTCAGCCTGGCGTGAACGGGGGATCCTCCGCCGGATGCAGGGGACGAGACTGAAAGCGTCGACCTTCATAGCAGCCCAAATTACCGCGCGTTTATTGCTGAACGGAACACAGGCATTGCTTGTTGTCTTGATCGCCAATCTGATCTTTGATATAAACGTCGCCGGTTCGTGGCTCGCCCTGATTTTCTTCATCGTACTGGGCACCCTTGCATTCATGGCGCTCGGATTCATCATCGCCGGGCTTGCAAAGAACCCGGAAAGTGCGGGGCCGATTGCAGGTTTCGTAACGTTTCCGATGCTGTTTCTTGGAGGGGTGTTTTTTCCGATTAATAATATGCCGGATCTCATACAGCCGATCGTGAAGGTGCTGCCGATCGCTCATCTGACTTCTGCATTGCGGGAAACGATGAATATCGGGACTTCATTTTTGGCATTGGGGACGGAGACGCTTATTTTAGGAGTATGGCTGGTTGGCGGATTTGCGATTGCCAGCTGGGTGTTTAAGTGGGAGTAAGGTGAGGCGGCCGGTCTTTGTGAAAAAGGGTTGCTGTAGGCTGAATCATCCCCCCGTATCTTTTACCAGAAGGAATCCGTTATATAAAATGAAAACTATTTTTATAGGGGTGGGGGAATACGATGAAGGTCCTGATCATTGGAGGCACGCGTTTTTTGGGGAGAGCGTTGACTGACGAAGCATTGAAGAGGGGGCACGACGTCACCTTGTTCAATCGTGGGAACAATCAAGAGGTGTTTCCTGGAGTGGAGCAGTTGATCGGCGACAGGGACAGAGATTTGTCCCTGCTTGAGAACCGAAAATGGGATGTGGTGATGGATACATGCGGGTTTGCCCCTCATCAAATCAAAAGATTGGCAGAAGCTGTCGGGGATCAGATCGAGCATTATGTCTACATTTCAAGCATTTCGGTCTATAAGGATTGGATTCCGCCACTTTTGACGGAGGACTATCAACTGCATCCCGAGCTTACAGATAAAGTATTGAACGCGGTTGAAGAAGGGAAGGTTTCTCCTTACGAGTATTACGGCCAGCTGAAAGTCCATTGTGAAAATGAAGCAGAGAAACAGTGGACCGGCAGTGTCCTGCATGTTCGGGCAGGACTGCTTGTCGGGGCATTCGATTATACCGACCGGCTCCCGTATTGGGTCAAACGCGTCGCAGCCGGCGGAAAAACCCTGGTGCCGGGGCGTCCTGACCGGCCGGTCCAAATGATTGATGTGAAAGATGTCGCCACTTGGGTGTTCGATATGGCTGAACAACGAAAAGCGGGCAAGTATAATGTAACAGGTCCAGACCCTAAAGTGACGATGGAAGAGCTGTTGAATACATGCAAATCCGTCGAGAACAGTGACGCAGAATTCGTTTGGGCAAGTGAGCAGTTCATGATTGATCACGGCGTACATCCATGGACAGAGATGCCTTTATGGATTCCTGAGCATTTCGTGTTAGATGGAGAAACGGAGCCTTGGAAAGGGGCCTCTTCGGTCAGCATTGATAAAGCCGTTCGCGCAGGTCTCTCCTTCCGCCCTCTTGTGGATACGATCCATGAAATTTATAAATGGGAAGAATCGAGGGAGGATACCGATATGAAGGCCGGAATGCTCCCGGAAAGGGAGAAAGAGCTCCTGGAGTTGTGGTTCAAAAAGGATAGAACCGGATCATTGTGAAGGGGTGGCAATCAAGAGTCAGGGTCAGTTGTGCTGAATTGTCTTATCGATAGCCGAGAATGAGCCGGGGGACCTGTCCCTTTGGCCCTTGTCCCGGCCGGAAACATAAAGGAGTCAAGGAATATTCCAACTCAAAAAAAGCCGCTTTTCTACTTTTATTCTGTAGAAAAAGCGGCTTTTTATATTAATTCCGGATGAGATAATCAAACGCTCCTAAAGAGGCTGTCGCTCCAGATCCCATGGAAATGATGATTTGGTTGTAAGCACTGTCTGTACAGTCTCCTGCAGCGAATACGCCTGGAAGACTTGTCGCTCCGTGCTTGTCTACGATGATTTCACCGAATCGGGTGCGTTCGATGGTTTCGTCAAGCCAGTCTGTATTTGGTACAAGACCGATTTGGACGAATACACCTTGCAGCTCGATATGGTGTTCTTCGTGTGTGTCGCGATCAGTGTAGGTGATACCGTTCACTTTGTCGGTTCCGGTGATCTCCCGGGTCTGTGCATTCGCAATGACCGTTACATTCGGAAGGCTGTGAAGACGTTTTTGCAGGACGTCGTCGGCTTTCAGTTCTGAGTTGAACTCGAGAACCGTTACATGCTTGACGATCCCTGCAAGATCGATTGCTGCTTCGACTCCGGAATTCCCGCCGCCGATAACCGCTACGTCTTTTCCTTCGAACAATGGTCCGTCACAGTGAGGACAATATGCCACACCTTTGTTTTTGAATTCCTGTTCACCAGGTACGCCAATGTTTCTCCAGCGGGCACCAGTAGAGATGATCAGACTTTTACTCTTCAGAACTGCGCCGTTTTCAAGTTCAAGCTCGATCAGGTCTTTCTTTTCAAGCCGTTTGGCACGCTGAAGGTTCATTACATCGATGCCATAGTCCTTCACGTGCTCTTCCAGACTTGCGACAAGCTTAGGACCTTCTGTCTGCTTGACACTGATGAAGTTCTCTATGCTCATCGTGTCCAGTACCTGGCCGCCAAAGCGTTCGGCTACGATACCTGTGCGGATTCCTTTACGTGCTGCGTAAATCGCCGCACTGGATCCTGCAGGGCCGCCTCCGACTACAAGAACATCGTAAGGGTCCTTATTCGAAAGTTCTCCCGCATCAGGTCCTTCAACGATCTTGGCAAGGATTTCTTCCAGAGTCGTGCGGCCGCCGCTGAAAAATTCAGCATTCAAAAAGACGGATGGAACGGCCATGATGTTCTTGTATTCTGCTTCTTCTTTATACGCAGCACCGTCGATCATCGTGTGAGTGATATTAGGGTTGAGCACACTCATGATGTTCAGGGCCTGTACGACGTCAGGACAGTTGTGGCAGCTAAGGCTGACATACGTCTCAAAGTGATGTTCGCCTTTGATGCTTTTGATTTGATCAACGACACTCTGATCAACCTTTGGCGCTCTGCCGCTGACTTGAAGGAGAGCAAGGACAAGCGAAGTGAATTCGTGACCCAGGGGGATACCGGCGAATGTGACTCCGGTATCTTCTTCCCCTGCACGGTTCACGCTGAAGCTTGGCGTCCTAGGTAAATCAGCTTTCTCGACACTGATGTTGGAGGACATGGAAGAGAGCTCTTCGACGAGAGCCAGCATGTCCTTCGAAGTGTCATCTGTACCTGCGCTGACTTTCAGAACGATATCGCCTTCCATCATTTGCAGGTACTGTTCTAATTGTGCCTTAATATCTGCTTCAAGCATCATTTATTGTGCACTCCTTATAACTTACCAACTAGATCAAGGCTTGGCTTAAGTGTTTCAGAACCTTCCTGCCATTTAGCCGGGCAAACTTCGCCTGGGTTCTTGCGCACATATTGTGCAGCCTTGATTTTGCTGATAAGGATATCTGCGTCACGGCCGATGCCGCCAGCATTGATTTCAACTGTTTGGATGACACCATCAGGATCGATGATGAACGTACCGCGGTCAGCAAGACCTTCTTCTTCGTTCAGTACATCGAAGTTGCGGGAGATTGTTTGAGATGGATCCCCGATCATCGCATACGTGATTTTACCGATTTTTTCAGAGCTGTCGTGCCAGCCTTTATGTGTAAAGTGAGTATCTGTTGATACAGAATATACTTCAACTCCAAGCGCTTTAAGTGCCTCGTAGTTATTTTGAAGGTCTTCAAGTTCAGTTGGGCATACGAATGTGAAATCTGCAGGGTAGAAGCAGAAAATGCTCCATTGACCTTTCAGGCTTTCGTCAGTGACAGTGATGAACTCTCCGTCCTTGTATGCTTGTGCTGTGAATGGTTTTACTTCTGATCCGATTAAAGACATAATGTAAATTCCTCCTAGTAGATTGTAGAATATGATTGAGAATTATTAATAGTTTATAATAATTCTAATTCGATATTTATTATTATATAAGGCTGGGAATTTGTCAAGGAAAGAGAACATATTATTTGATAGTTTTTTTGAAGGTCGTTTATTTTTGTCTGGAAATTCGACCTGAGGGGCAGAATCAGCTGCAGGAAGGGTGCGATTATTCAGAAGAGAGATGGAATTAATTGAATGAGGGGTTCAATATTTAAAAGAATGGTACAATTATTTGTTTGTAGGGTGCAATTACCTTTCAAAGCCTGATCCGCGTTACGATGAAGCTTCATCGTAACGCGGATCGGGCTTTTTTAGGACAAATACTTGGTATTTAATGTTAAAATGGGTGAGTTGTTTGATTAGCTGGGTTCTGTGAATGTAACTGGCTTATACATAGAAAGAAGGGGAGGAGATTGCCATAAACATTCAACTAACGTTTAACGCTGTATCCATTGTACTGAATTTGATGGCGTGGATGCTCATTGGAATTTTAGTATATAGAAGCTATAAAAAACTGGACGCAAAGCCGATGATATGGAAGATTCTGTTGGTTATCGCAGTCGGGCTGATGTCCTTCTCGATTCACTGGAATTTGTTTGATACATTGTTGAAGCTGCCTGTTTTACCGCTGGGTGTATGGGTGCTGTACGGTGCCTTGAATAGGAAGGAAGGCAGGTGGGACAGGTATCGCTCGTTTGCGTGGACCGGGTTCCTTGGGAATTTCATTTTCCTGGCTTCTGCACTGATTTCGATTCCGTTCCATTTGCTCATTTATCCAGATGATGATCCATCTACTTACATAACCAATGCCGAAGGTGCTTCGCTTATCCGCATCCATCAATCGGGAGCAGAAGAACCGACTCTTGATCGAGAGAGATTAGTAGAACAAATCCCTGCCATGAGACAGGAAGAAATATATAGTGCTGGATGGTACGAAGAAATGTATGACAGTTCAGATGGGAAGAGAAATAGAAATGAACGATTTCCCTATCAGATTCTGGGAGTATCACCCAAATGGGGAAGCGGATTGGACCCGCTCATTTATGTAGAAGATGACGGAAAGGGAATTCTCCTTACCGGATCCGGAAATCAGCTCTATTATCGATTCGAAGATTCCATCATAGAGGAGGGGATGTGAGGATGATAGGAAAAAAGAAAATCATCTGGTCTTTGATGGCAGCCGTACTCCTGACTGGAGTTCTAGGAATCTATTGGTTCTATATTGCAAAACCGGCCCCTCTGCCTGAACAAGAACGCATGGTCAAGGAAATCAATGGGCAGCAGCCCGAAGCAAAAGCTGTTGAGATTCAGGAGAGGATTCAGATTGACGGCAGGCACGCAGTCGCTCCCTTCAAATCGGACACCGGGGCATATGGCATCAGCCACTGGGTATGGAAGTGGCATGAATGGGGCCTTGAGGGGATCCGGACAAAGGGAGATCCAAGGATATGGAAAATCGATCCCTCTGACCCGTCAAGCTTTCATTTCATCTGGAACATCGATCCTGAGGAGCGTGTTGAAACGATCGAATATTATTTGATGAGGGATAGAAATTATTCGATCTCAGGGGGAGAGGAGCAATATATTCCAAGCATCCGGCTGAAAAAGGGAGTTTCAATGAATGAAAAACCATATGGTGCCATGAAGGTGCCTGCAGAATGGTCAGCCATCCTGAAGCAAAATAGTGGAGGAAATCATAAGAAGCCGGCTTCTCTTTTTGCTGATTTTCACCAGATCCCCCATTTGACTTTTGGATGGCATCCGCTTGATGAAGGCGGGGAAGATGCCTATCCGAAAAGTGCGATGAATGGGTCGACATATTATAGTGGCGATCTCAATGAGGAGTTTTTGATGCCTCTTAATACAAGCGATGTTGAGTAGGGATAGTTTTATAGGTGGTCCTAAAAAGTTTCATTATTCAGTTCAGAAAAATGCAGGGGGCTTGGCCGTCATGGAGATAATCTTGAAGAAAAAGGCTCTTCGACATAAAAGTCGAAGAGTCTCCTCCTTTACCTCAAAACCTCAAACTGCCTGGAATACAACTGCGAATATGGACCATCTCTTTCAAGCAGTGCTTCATGCGTGCCCTCTTCCACAATTCTTCCTCCGGATAAAACAATGATTCGGCCGGCGTTCCGTATGGTGGAAAGGCGATGGGCGATCACGAGTGTCGTTCTTCCTTTTGCCAGACATTCGAGGGACTCTTTCACGATGCTTTCACTCTCGTTATCCAACGCGCTTGTAGCTTCATCGAGAATAAGGATGGGCGGATTTTTCAGAAATACGCGGGCGATACTGAGCCGCTGCTTCTGGCCGCCGGACAGACGGACACCGCGCTGGCCGATTTCAGAATGGTAACCATGTGGCAGGCGGGTGATGAATTCGTGGGCATTGGCCCGCTTCGCTGCGGTCATGACTTCTTCATCGGTGCCTCCGGGATGACCGTACCGGATGTTTTCCATGACAGTTCCTGAAAATAGGTAGACATCCTGATGAACGATTCCTATGTTGTTTCTGAGTAACTTCAGATCCAGGTCTTTGACATTCGCCCCGTCTACAAAGATTCCGCCCGCCGCAGCGTCGTAAAAACGGGGGATCAGGGAGCTTAAGGTCGTCTTTCCAACCCCTGATGGGCCAACGATGGCTACGTATTCCCCCGGGTGAATGTCAAGGGACAGATGTTCAAAAACAGGTTGTGTGAAAGAGTCGTAATGAAAGGAGACGTTCCTGAATTCGATGCGGCCCTCGACCAGCGGAATCGCTTTCGAATCAGGAGCATTCCTGATATCAGGTTCTGTGTTCATGATTTCGATGAACCGCTGAAAACCTGTGATCCCTTCCTGGAATTGGGTGCTCATGTGAGTAAGCCGCTGGATCGGCTCGACCATGAAACCAATATAAAGCAAGAACGTGATAAGGTCAGGCAAATCAAGCGACGCATTCACGATTTGAATGGTCCCGGCAATGACGACGGTGATCGTGATCATCTGTATGAAAGCTTCCGTCCAGTTATAGAAGTATGCCTCTGCCTTATACGTGCCTTTCCGGCTTTCGAGAAAACGGTGGTTCTCCCTGTTGAATTTATTGATTTCGAGCGCTTCATTGCCGAACGACTGAACGACGCGGATCCCGGATAACGTATCCTCCACCTGCGCATTGATGTCCCCGATCCGTTCTTTGTTATCGGTCAGCGCCTTGTTCAGTCTCTTATTGAAATACAGGGAAAAGAACCCAAGGACCGGGAAAAAGCAAAATACGATGATCGTAAGAGGCGCATTGATGAAAAGCAGGATCACAAACGCTCCAAGAAACCGGACAAGATACTTTACGTAGTCTTCCGGCCCGTGATGATAAAGCTCTGATATCAATAACAGATCATTCGTCACCCGTGTCATCAACCGGCCCGTCTTTTGTTTATCATAAAAACTGAAAGAAAGCTTCTGCAAATGAGAAAACAACTCGCTGCGCATATCACTTTCCATGCGCGCCCCAATTTCATGTCCTTTATAATCGACTACATAATTTAAGATATTCTGCACAATTACGAGCACGATCATCAAGCCGCCGATCCATAGCACGTCGACAATGGCTGTCGACACCCCCCCTTCCAGCACATCCTTCGTCACGTAACGGACGAGCAAAGGAAAGGCGAGGGTCAGTGAAGAAGTGATCAGTGCACAGGCTAATACCACCATGAACATTCTGAAATAAGGCTTATAATACGAAAGAAATTTCTTAACTGGAAAATGCATAAAGTACCCCTTTATTGTGTTTTTTCACTAAACACATATAAGGGGGAAGACCGTAACGTTAAAAAGGCGTCCCACCCTTATATGTTTGTACGGCTAAGACAGTCATGTTTCTCATGTAAATATCCTCCTTTTTGTTGGTTATGTTTATTGTATGATGTAAGTCGCTGATTGAAAAGTGAATTTTCAAAAAATAAATAGCCGGGATGTTGAATGAAAGAAGTGGAGAAAATTCGACAAGCAGCACAATTATCGTGAAAGCGGCACAATACCCCTGAAACAAGCACGATTATTCAATAACCTAGCTTGTTAAATGCTGGACAAAAGCGGAACCTACAATGCAAAGGCTGTGTACATACAAAAACAAGTCACTTGAAGTCATTTATTAAAGAAAAATGTACAAATTATGGTGGGAAACCGAAGCAGGGTAACGGAGTGATAACTTAGATCGAGATGGGAAAGTCATACGAAAAGAAAGAAGCAAGTCTTGCTGTCAATGCCTTTAAAAACGAAAAAGAGGCGACAAGATATATGCCTTGTGCCCCTTTCGCGATATGCTATTGCTCTCTGTATTCCTTTTCAGCGCCATCAGAGTATTTGATCTCAAGTTCAAAATTCTGATAGCCATCTTCTATTGAAAAGGCTTCTTTCACTTGTTTGATGACCTCTTGCTCATCTGTGTTCTGATCGAAGTTAAAGTCTTCGAAAATCGGCGTCAGCTTGTTCATCGCTTCATCGGATGACAGGTTCTGATCGTTGAGGTCGTCTTGATATTTCGCTTCAGCCCCGTCTTTCTCATTTTCATAATCGACGTCTATGGTCTTGTTATCTTTATAGTTCACATCCAGGTCAAAGCCAGTGAAAGAGAAGGCTTCTTCCTTGGTTTCCTCCGTGTTATTCGAAGTATCTTCCACAGGCGCATTTTCCGGGGGATTCTTGACCTCTTCCTTGTCATTATCATTGCAGCCCGCCAACATCAAGAATGACAGGGGGACAGCCAGGAACATCTTCCATTTGCGATTCATATTGTGACCTCCTCAATGGTTGTTGAGGGTAGTTTACCCAGAAATGGGAATCTAAATCATCGGTTGGGATGTGTTATTCAGAGGGAAAGGTGACGAAATGGATGTATCTAAGAAATATGTGATAACTTACCTAAGAAACCTTTCCACTTCATCAGCTACGCCTTCTAAATGATCGATAAGTGCAGCATGTCCAGCAGGGAGTACGGTATAGTGGATGTCGATATCACTGTTTTTCATATCATTGATGATTTCAAGCGTCATTTGC
>NZ_JABMCR010000151.1 GCF_013179555.1 Bacillus haikouensis | reverse complement strand
TGTCCAACAATAGGGGAGCAACACAGCTTGCCGAGGAGACTCACGGGCTACCCGCGGAAAGCGAAGTCTTGCACGGAAATCATTAGCGGTATTAAGAATACACTGAAATTGTTCGTCTTTATGTCGTGGTTTATTCGTTTTGTCCCTGCCCCTTTTTTCCTGAAATTCAGCCTTCTTGCAAGTCAGAGATGCTGACTTGTGACCTTTCTTCTAATGGACCGCGAAGATGGACAACTGCCGTTTGACCATCTTCCATCACTTCATCAATCCAGATCGACGTATCTTTATATTTTACTTCGATGTCTGCGGAAGAAGATAAGATTTGCTTCACTCGTTTAAGTTCCATATTCATTGTCCTCCCTGTATCTCTTATGCTTATTTCATTATAAATAAGCAGTCGGTCATCTCGTTTTGTTTCGTTGATCCTTATTGTGTTTATTTCCTTTACTATTATCGCCGCTCGTAATCTCGGAAGCGAATTCAGTCGTTCCGCGTTTCGGGGAATTCTGATTGCTGCTGCCTTTGTTGACCTTTTTCGTCACGGGTCATTCCTCCTAATTTCTTTTCACTTTAGTGTTTGAAAACAGTAAGGAAGTTATTCATTGAAAGGGTCAGGATTTATTATTTGTATTGTAAAACCCAATAAGCATAATCTCCTAAAATGCTCATTAGCAAAGGGATTTGAGATAAAAAAGGAGAAAAGTAGAGGGGATAAGGAGGTTACCATAATGAATGAACACCCACATTCTGTTCCTTCAATCCGCGGGGACAAAGAGAGCTGGTTTCCTGGAAAAAAACCGGAACAAGTGAAACCCGGCAGCTACCCGATCCTATTTATCCACGGGATCAATGCAACAACTGAAACATGGTGGAAAGGGAATAATGATATAAGCGAACTGGCTTATTCCAAAGGGTATGAGACTGCCTTTATTGAGTTATCGGGGACCGATGACATGTGGGCAAACGGCTTGCTTTTGGCTGAAAAACTTCGGGAAGTGTACAACTTCTTTAATAAAAAAGTAGTGATTGCAGCCCATAGCAAGGGAGGGGTCGATGCACAGACGGCGATTGTTTATCATGGCGCAGCAGAATTTGTAAAACGTGTGATTACTCTTTCTACACCACATCATGGATCCGAACTTGCGGACCTTGCATACAGTAAATGGGCAGATTGGCTCACGGAAACCCTCGGCAGTAAAAGCGATGCGGTGTTTTCCCTGCAGAAAGCTTATATGGAAGCATACAGGAAGCGAACCGATCAGCATACAGTCAGCAGAGAAATTCCATTCTATACGTTCGGCGGGACTGGATGGGGAGGGTTGAATTCAGAGCTCTTCTGGAGCGGTCTCTATTTAAGGCGTTTCGGTGCAAATGATGGAGCGGTTACAGTGAAGAGTTCACGGCTTCCATACAGCCGGGAAGTGAGGGTCGATGATTGGAACCACAAAACAATCAAACAGGGAGAAGAAATATTTCCTTATGTAGAAAGTTTGCTCGGTGAAGAGGTAGGAGATATTCCAGAATCCGCTGACCAGGACTCACCAAAAGAAGAAGTTCATACATCGGTTCTGCATAGGGGCGGTGCATATGAAGGAAGAGGAACGGAACAGTTTTCAGTTGAAGAGGGTGTCGATGAAATGACGGTTGATTGGTTCAGTTGTTTCAGGGATACGGAGCTGGTACTTACTGACCCAGGAGGTAAAATTTATACAGACTTCGCAGCTGCGGGGGATGAGACAGGTTTCTTTCCTAATGCGTTTCATCACTCTACGCTTATCAGAACGCCGGACAGCGGCAAGTGGGTACTTGAAAGCCGGAATGATAAAAGGGAAACCTATTTGTTAAACGTATTGTTTACAAATGGGGTATTGCCACAAGTTGAAGAAATTTTCTCAGGGTATGAAGATTCAAAGAGTAAAGGAGTAAAGATGAATAATGTAACCTCGATCAATAGGCAAGTTCATATAACTCACATTCCGGTTAGAAATAAGGGAAATAAGAAGTCCATCGAAAATCCTTCCAGCCTCGATCCTGTATCCTTATCACGATATGATGAAGGCATCCTCAATTTCACGATTGATATCAAAGGAACTACCGGCCGCGGCAATGAATTCGAAAGGACAGTCATCAAAACTATGTTTGTAGGTCAAGATGGAACACTCTATGAATAAAAGGAAGCCCGTCCTCCCATGCTTGAAAGCAGTGCAGGACGGGCCGGTGATTATAGCGTGTTCAAGAAATCCGTTACTTGGTCCGGTGTTTTGGCGTGTGCACTGTGCAGATGCGCAATTTTTTCGCCATTTTTCCAGATAAGCAGGCTCGGGATTCCCATGACATCATATTTTTCGGCGATTTCAGGGAATTCATCCTTGTTGATGTCGTACCATTTATATTGGCTGTATTGATCCATGATTTCATCGATGAACATGTCCATGCGGCGGCAGTCAGGGCACCAGTCTGCATGGAATTTTACAACTACGGGCTGATCCGATGAAATGATTTCTTCAAATGTTTCTTTATTCTTGATCGATTGCATGTATAAAACCCCCTTTCCCCTTTATTTTAACCACAGCTGATCTTTACGTAAACTGCAAGGTTTCAAAAATCCATCGGCAAAGAATTTCCCGGCATGAAGAGAACATGATAGTATAGGTATACATTCTAAGGAAAACAGGTGATAACATGAAACCTATCAATGTAGGATTGGCGGGCTATGGATTTTCCGGGCAAAGCTTTCATCGTCCGCTCCTTCAACATTCCCATAATTTTGAAATCCATACGGTCATGTCTTCTAATAAAGAGAAGGTCCAGGCAGATATTGGCGGTGTCAACGTGGTTCCATCACTTCAGGAACTGCTTCAGGAAGACATTGAGCTGGTCGTGATCACCACGCCAAATCATCTTCACTATGACATGATCAAGCAGTCGCTCACAGCAGGGAAACATGTAGTGGTGGAAAAACCTTTCGTAACGGAAAGTGAACAGGGTGAAGAGCTGATCAGGCTTGCTGAAGAGAATGGACTCGTGCTGTCTGTCTTCCATAACCGCCGCTGGGATGCCGATTTCCTGACGATCCGGAATCTCATGGAGAAGAAGAAGTTAGGTGACATCTCTACATATGAAGCACACTTTGATCGTTACCGCCCGATGGTAAAGGATCGCTGGAAAGAAAATAAGATCGAAGGCGGAGGGGTGCTATATGACCTCGGTTCACATCTGATCGACCAGGCACTTTGCCTGTTCGGAAAACCTCAATGGGTGTTCGCGGATGTCTTCTCGCAGCGAGACCCAGAAAAAGCAGAGGATTATTTTCAAATCACTCTCGGTTACGATACGGTCAGAATCGGACTTTATTCCCGCTCGATTGTACTTGATCCAGGGCCTCGCTATCAGCTGCACGGTCAAAAAGGAAGCTTCGTGAAATACGGGATGGATCGACAGGAAGCAGATCTTAAAGAAGGGATCAATCCTTATTCCGCATCTTGGGGAATGGAGGATGAAGAATCCTGGGGCACACTGTCCCTTATAGAAGAGGAAGAAGTGAATAAAGTAAAACTTTCTTCTGAAAAAGGTGATTACACTCAGTACTATCAGGGAATTTTTGAAGCGGTAAGAAATAATCAGCCCATACCGGTAAGAGCTGAAGAAGCACTGAATGTCATCGAAATCATCGAAGCATGCAAGAAAAGCTCTTCAGAGAAAAAATCGATTTATTTATAATCACATGTGGCTGAATGAAGGAGGTGTGCTTAAACGGCACCTCTCCTTTCATTACGGCTCCTTGTCGTTGCAGGACTTATGACACAATGAGAAAGCCTATTCCACAGTCCCCGACTCCACAATCTGTACATCCGGTTTGATTACAAACTCTGCATTTGGGTATAAGGTTTTTTCCCATTCTTTTATATCAAAGCCGCGTACGCCGTGTTTCTGAATTTGACCGATTCCCGCGGGGTCAATCCCCATCTCCTGAAACCTACCGAACAACTCCAAGGATTGATCTATAATGTCTTTTGACATCTTATCTTCTATTTCCTTGATTTTCTTTGGAGTTAATTTTTTTCCTGTATATTCTTTGATGATCCCCCGAATGGTGATCTTAATCGATATTTTCACAGGGTCCTTTTTATTCTCGACCTTAATCTTATGCTTGGATTTGATGCTTGTTACGGCTGCTTCGACTCGCTGTTCGGCATCGCCGTCTTTTTTACCGAGCTTTACAACGTGGCTTCCTTCGGAGAGTTTATCTACGAGGAGCTTAAAGAAGAACAGATCATCCGGTGATACGGTGTCCACCATCTTATCTTTATCGAATAAGGCAACCCCCGTGACTTCCAGTGTATCGTCGGAAACTTTCTTTATGATAGGCAGGTAAGGCGTCTGGCCGTCTTGATAATAATCATAGAGAAACATATGCAAATTGGTTTCCGGAAGCTCTCTTCTCTTGATATTCTGGTTGATCAAGTTGGAAATGAACATTCCGTTCCCTCTTATTCCGTAATTCCCATTCAGAATGTCCTCTGCGCTTCCTTCCGTAATGGCCAAAAAAACGCGTGCACCGATACTGGCGTCCCTTTGAAGGGAGTCGGCAACATCAAGGACCCCTTTCTTTGCCATCTTTTCTCCAAGAAGCACAATATCCAGGCTTCCCCTTACCAATGGCTGCTGGGATTTCCGTGACAACGTCTCCAACACTTCTCTCGTCGAAGGGGCTTCTGCGGACAATGTCCGATTTTCAATCGCACCATCTTTAATATACACAGGAAATAACGCCGTTCCCCTGATTGTATTTTCATCGACGAAATCATATGCTTTTCCTGTTTCAATATTTAAATCATCAAGTATCTCCCTTTCCACGCATCCGGTCATCAGCAAAAGAATGATGGTAAGGTTTGTTATTCGCTTTCTCATGCTTTCTTTCTCACCTTCTTCATGATAATCACTACTATCAGGAGAAGGGGAATGTATCCATAATTAAGATAGAAACCGATTTCTCCCGATAGTGAGTTCAGGATATTTACTTGTTTGCGATCCGTAATAAAAGTTAGGGTGCCAATAACAATTATCGAAAGGATCCAAATAGAGTGACGCTGATTGAGCGGGGTGATCCTTTTCATGATTCTGCTTGCGCACCATAATGCAATACAAACATTTGGGAGAATCACCAGGCACCAGTTGGCTATCCCGATATATTCAAACCGTTCGACAAAAGGCATTTCAACAATTTTCCACATGGATAAAGTGGCCCATACCGTCTTTGCCAGTTGTTTCTCACTAAAGAAGGCAAAGGAGGTGACGGCGATGATAACATATACTGTCGTAGTAGTGAATAAGCCCCAGTGTGCATATTTTTGTGACTTTTTCGCATTTTTGATGAATGGATAGAGTAACAAGATCGATTCATATCCGAGAAATGTTAGTGACATATTCTTAGTGGCCATTATCATATCCTTCAACGAATGATCAAAGACGGGCAGAATATTCCTGAAATCGCTGTACGGAAACGTGAAAGCGAATGTCAATAGCAGATAGCTTGGCAGGACCGTTCCGAAAAAAGCGACTCCTGCAATGTTTCTAACTCCGCCGGAGACTATATAATACGCGAGAATCATAAAGGCCAGCGCAAAATAAAATGTGCTTAGCCGCGGATACATCCATACTTGGACAACTTCTATATAGGTCCTTATAATGGTGATGACAAGCAGTGTAAAGTAAAGTACGAAGAAAATGTCAACAGCTTTCCCTATCCACTTCCCAAATACGATCGCATGCGCTGATACTAGGTCCCCGCCGCCTTTATCCAATAACAGATACATGATCAACATGATGATATGGGTGGTAACCCCTGCGAGTATGACTGAAATCCACCCGTCATATCCGGCAGTCTTTGCAATGATCCGCTGAAAGCCCAATACCCCGGCTCCAACTTGGATTGCATGAATGAGAAAGAACACAAGAAAAGGGGAAATCTTTCTGCTTTCTGGAATCGGCTGCATCATCCCACCTCCAAATCATTCGTCAATATCAAGCTTCTTCTTGCCTTCCTTCGAACTGAAACGGACTTCTTTATCCGTGCGGAGAAATCCCGGACGTTTTGACTGCTTATAAAATGGAAACCGGATGAGTGCATCCTTTAAATCCTTTAAACGTGGAGGATACAACGGTTCCAGGAATGGGCGGCCAAGGGAGGTCAGTTTTAATAAATGCCCCATGAGAAAACAGAAACAAAAGACGATCCCGAGCAGTCCCCAAAGCTGGGCTAAGAACAAAAATGGGAACCTTAAAATACGGATCGTATTGCCCATTCTGTAAACAGGTGTTGTAAAGGAAGCAAGTGCAGCCAGGGCGACCAGGATAAGCAGGACGTTACTTGTCAGTCCAGCTTCAACAGATGCTGTTCCGATGACAATCCCGCCAACGATACCGATTGTCTGTCCGACCTTAGTGGGCAGGCGGGCTCCTGCCTCACGCAGCAGTTCAATCGTGAGTTCGAGAAACAACGCTTCCAATATCGGGGGCAAGGGGATTTCCTGTCTGGACGTAACAAGTGTGGCCATCAGATCCTTCGGTATCAACTCGTAATGATAGGTAAGTGCGGCTACATAAATTGGTGTAATCAGAATTGAGAAAGCAACCGCAAATACACGAACGAGACGAAAGAAAGAAGCAACCATAAAGTTAAGGAAATAATCCTCATAGGCATTGAAAAATTCGACCAGAGTAGTAGGACCGATTAATGCATGAGGTGAGCCATCTACCAAAATTGCGATTTTTCCTTCTATTAATACGGACGCAACCCGGTCAGGACGTTCAGAATCAAGCAGCTGGGGAAAAGGGGATAAACCATTGTCCGCAATCAGTTGTTCAATGAATGAACTGTCCATGATCTGGTCAAAGTCAACGCTTTTTAAACGCTGGCGGACTGTATTCACGTTTGCCTCATCTGCTAACCCATCTAAATAGAGAAGGGCGATTCTGGTGTGAGTGATGGTGCCGACAGTGGATTCCTCTACAGTTAGTTCTTTTACCGGGATGCGTTTACGCAGGAGATTCAGGTTGTCACTGAGTGATTCAACAAATGCCTCTTTCGGACCGACGACACTGAATTCCACTTCGGGCTGAGATACCTTACGTCCCATTTCATTCTTGGTGGCGATGAATGCGAATTTTCGGTTGGTTTTATCCATCGTCAGCATGGTGTATCCATTCAGCAGCTTTTGTTCAATGACCGTTTCATCGTCGGAAACTTGTATGTCAACGATCGGGACCAGTGTTTTCAAGTCTTCTAAATCATTGAAATCCTTGGATAATAAAGAAGGAAGAACATCCTCTTGGATAATTTTCCCGTCAATCAAGGTCGTGACAAAATGAAGGCTGAATTTCACACCGGTAAAGTGATTTTGGTAAAATGCCTGCTTATAATCGGCAGATTTTTCAATGGCTGATTTTGTACTTTCATAGGATTGCTTCTTCTTTGTGTGATCAGAATTTTTACTTTTAAAAAATGAAAACATACGAATCCCTCATGTTCAACGTGGTGTATTCAGTAGTGTTTCCGAAATAGGGAGAATTATGAAAAGATGAATAGAGCTGGCAGAAAAAAAGAAGGGTATTTATCAGGGTATTCTAAGATTAAAGAAGAGCAGGGCTGTCGTATTTAAGACGGAAGTAGAGAGGTGCAATACTTCCCTCCGCGGGTAAGTCTTGCACGGATACAGACAGCGGAGATCTAATGCAGAAAATAAAAAAGACCAGGGATTTTCCCTGATCTTTTCAAATGAATTATTGTTCTAAGAAATATTTTTCAATATCATCAAGCATTTTGTTGGCAGCAACGACACCGCCGGCAGTATTCCAGATCGCATCACTTACTTCGTGGACATTACCGGCTTTAGCAGCTTCAAGATTCTTGAATAACGGATCATTGATCCATTCTTCAGCTAACTTGTTCGCTTCTCCGTCACCTGTTTCATAGGTGAAGTAGAAGAGAACATCTCCATCCATTGCCGGTATTCTTTCTTTCGTCACGCCATTTTCAGCAAAGTCATCGACATCCTGGTCTTCAGGACGTGCAAATCCTAATTGATCAAGGATGACACCGGAGAAGGAATCCTTATGATAAATCCGTACATCTCCTGCGAGGAAACGGACCATAGAAATTTCCTGATTCAGCTTATCGCCCAGTTTGCCTTTTAAGTCTTCGATACGCTGGTCATACTGAGCAATGACTTCTTTGCCTTCTTCTTCTTTGTTCAATGCTTTAGAGTACAGCTCAAAGTTTTCTTTCCAATTCCCTTTAAGGGTTTCGGACATGACCGTCGGAGCGATTTCATTCAATTGATTGTACTGTTCTTCCTGACGCATTTTTGTTCCGATGATAAGATCCGGCTGAAGCTTTGCAATCGCTTCGATGTTCAATTCACTTTCCGTCCCGACCACTTCAACATCTTTCATGTCGTCTGAAATATGATCATACCAAGGGTCGCCAGTCCAGGATTGTACGGCACCAGCAGGCGTGACACCCAATTCCAGAAGTGCTTCGGTGCCTTCATTTGTAAGAATGACGACTTTTTCAGGCGTTCCTTTAATTTCAGTCGTACCCATTGCATGTTCTACCGAATATGCTTCTTCATTCTTGTCAGAATCACTTCCTGAAGACTTTTCTTCTTTATTACCGCAAGCAGCAAGGAAAAGAAGAGCAGTGATCAACAGTAAAGATAATAATCCTCTTAATTTCATATGTATAAATCCCCCTAAGATATGATTGACTGATAATGATTATCATTGACAAACATAATCATAATTGAGAAGGCTTTCATTGTCAATAACTAAATGATAATGATTTTCAAAGTCATTGACGGCTTTCCCAATCTTCTCTAAAATAAGAAGAGAATAAGAGAAGACTACTTATACGTGACCGGAAAGGTAAACATATGATTAAAACGCAGAAACAATTTCTTCTATTTATAGGGACTATCCTTTTCCTTGTCTTGTGCATCGGAATGAGCATCGTCTATGGATACACAGATACTTCTTGGAAAACAGCGCTTGATGCGTTTATGAACCCGACACAGTCCACTGAACATCTGGTGCTGCAGACGATCCGTCTCCCAAGGGCACTGATTGCTGCAACAGTCGGCGCATCGCTTGCTATCTCCGGTGTTCTTATGCAGACATTAACTAAGAACCCGCTTGCATCACCGGGTATTTTCGGAATCAATGCCGGCGGCGGTTTCATGGTAGTCGCCGCAGTGACATTGTTTGGGGTTTCCGACCTGCAAACATTTACCTGGCTTTCCTTCTCGGGTGCTGCAATTGCCGCTTTTGGCGTATATGCCATCGGTGCTGCAGGTAATAACGGGCTCACGCCGATGAAGCTGACGCTTGCAGGTGCTGCGATAACAGCCATGTTTTCATCGTTTACCCAAGGTTTGCTTGTACTGGATGAATCGGCGCTTGAACAGGTGCTTTTCTGGCTGGCTGGATCTGTGCAGGGAAGGAGCCTTGATATTTTAAGCGGAGTTTTCCCTTACATCCTCATTGGGTGGACAGGGGCTCTCTTACTGGCAGGCAAGATGAATATATTAGCGATGGGTGAAGATGTAGCTAAGGGTCTGGGGTTGAAAACCAACCTTATAAAGTTCCTCTCACTGTTGATCGTCGTCCTTTTGGCAGGTGGTTCTGTCGCAATTGCAGGACCGATTGGTTTTATCGGTATTGTCATTCCTCATCTGGCAAGAAAGGTGATCGGTGTCGATCATAAGTGGCTCATTCCTTATGCAGGCTTATTGGGCGCGATTCTTCTGCTGGCAGCTGATATTGCAGCGCGCTACATCATCATGCCCCAAGAGGTGCCTGTAGGAGTTATGACCGCGGTTATCGGTGCACCATTCTTCGTGTATGTTGCCAGGAAGGGGTTCTAAAATGAGTAGATTCATAGGAAAACGCTGGTTCAAGGACCGGATATCATTCCTGGTAGATTTGTCTGCCTTGAAAAAAATAACGATACTGGGAATATTAGTGATACTTGTAATGATCGTGAGTACAGGAATAGGGGATATGAAAATTGCCCCATGGAATGTAGTGAATGTCTTTTTTGGCGGAGGCACGAGTCTTGAACAGCTTGTCGTTAAATCATTCCGGCTGCCCCGCATCCTAATCGCCCTCCTTGCAGGGATGGCGCTTGCGGTTGCGGGAGGAATCTTGCAGGGAATGATCAGAAATCCGCTTGCTTCTCCCGATATCATTGGAATCACGGGGGGAGCGGGAGCTGCAGTCGTCGCCTTTTTGACGATCTTCAGCAATGAAGATGGTACGCTGCCTGTCAGCATTCAATGGATGCCGGTTGCAGCATTTACCGGCGCAGCAGCAGTTGCGTTCCTCGTCTATTTCCTGGCATGGAGAAAAGGTGTTTCCCCTGTCAGGCTCGTCCTGATCGGTATCGGGATATCAGCCCTGACACAGGCGTTGACTACCCTCTTGATGATCATGGGTCCCATTTACAGGGCTAGCCAGGCAAATATTTGGATCACTGGTACTGTGAACGGTTCTGATTG